>CAYXBO010000001.1:0-47060 GCA_964463195.1 uncultured Christensenellaceae bacterium
AGTGAAAAGTGAAGAGTGAAAAGTGAAGAGTGAAAAGTGAAGAGTGAAAAGTGAAGAGTGAAAAAGTAAATGGTTTTCGTCATTGCGAGGAGCGTAGCGACAAAGCAATCCAGAATTTAAACAAAGTATCCAAAACCGCTCGCCGTAGGCGAGTGATTTCACCAAGCCGATAGGCTTGATTTCACTCACGCGTAAGCGTGAATTTCATCGCCACGCAGTGGCGATTTTAAGCGCAGTCACGCGCTTGACCGTTTTCCCATATAATGGAGAAAATGTTCCCTATTGACAACCGTATTTTATGGCGTTATAATGATTGTGCGTAAGTATGCGCAAATACTGTTTGGAGGTATTATTGCAATGATGCGTAAAAGCTCGAAAGCATGGATTATAGCCGTCGTTATAGTCGCAATGCTTGTCTTGGTTTTCGCGATGGTAGGCTGCACCGGTGACGGGGATGTTGATAAGCCGGACAAGCCAATCGATACGGCCGAGGCCCTCAGCAAGGTTATCACCGCAGCGGATGCTACCCTCGGAAAAATCAAGAACAGCAACGACACCGTAAGCCTCGGCTTGACCGTCGGTGTTAAGGGAGAAAATCTCAAGCTTAACATCAACGAGCCGCAAAAAGGCGTTAACGTAAATATCAACGACGTAAACTTCGACGCGAAGGTCAAGGTGGGTGCCAACCTCAGCAAAACCACCGACAACAACGAAATCCTTGCCGAAATTATGGTAGGCAACGCCGTTAAATTCGGTGTTTACTCTAAGGATAACGTCGTTTACGTACAGGACGGAGTTACCACGACGTCGACCAAAAAGATAAAGGTTTCCGGCGCTCAGGCTGTCGGATACAACCAATATCTTGACGATATGCCGGGTATTCTTCAGAATGCTCTTAAGAATTTGGACCTTTCCGGCATCGGCGGAATGATTACCAACTTCAAGAGCCTTATAAACGGTCTTATCACGACCACCTCGACCGCGGACGGATATACCTTCGATATCGTCTTCGTTTCCAAAGACTCCAATGCGGGACTTGCCCCGATTCTGAAGCAGTTCGGCTCCAGCCTTAAGTTCGGCGACCCCTTCGACGATATTATCTCGACGTACCTCCCGTACATTCTCGGCGGTAACTTTGACGATTTCTCCAACGGAACCGTTACTACCACCAGTAAAATCACTTTGGACGTAGGCATCAAAGACAATATGCTTACCGGTCTCAAAATCAACATTGACCTCGACCCCCTTAAATCCATTAAGGACGTAGGCGGTAAGATTTCCATAGAAATCGGCAATCTCGTTATCGACAACAAGAAAACCAATATTCTTCCTTCCGACCTCGATTCCTATCAGGAGGGCGCGGTTACCGCAAACCTCGCGCTCGACATTCCGGGCAGCCCGAAGAGCAAGGACGGCTTGCAGCTCTTTGCAAAAATCGAGTTCTCCCCGAGCCTCAAAGACGAAGACCTCAAACTGAGCGTCGTTGCGAAGGATAAGGACGGCAAAGAAGTAGAGCTCGAAGGCGGTTACGTCAATCTGGGCGACGACAAGAACCCCGAATATGCGGTAGTCTTCGATATCGGATATCTCTACGAGGTTGCCGGAATGAAAGACCAAATACCCGCAACCGGTACCAAATATAAATTCTCCCTGAATATCGACGGTAATAACGTAGGTCTCGGCGACTTCCTTAAGAACCTCATTCAGAGCCAGCGCGTATTCGTCTTCTTCGACGAAGATTACCCCGATTGGCAGAATTCCTATTATAAAGCCGAATTCTTCAAGAAAAACGGCGATAGCTTCACTGCAAAAGACCTTGCGGAAATCACCCCGAAGGTTCAGGAGTATTACGTAGCCGAATTCGGCGGCGAAGCGGACGACTACGTAGTCGAATACCGCTTCAGCGACGGAACCTTGGCGCTCGACAAAGACGGCAAGGGCGATTTAACCAAGAAACAGGCGGAACTCGGTTACAACCTTGAGCTTACCGCAATCGTTACGCTTGCAACTGCTGAACACGGCAGCACCTATACCAGTGAGTACGTCAAAGTCACTTTGACCAACGGCACCTCTGCCGGCAAGAAGGAAGTTTACGTACGTACCGGTGTGACGGATAAGCTCGCCGAGTACGCTCCCGAGTACACCGTTGCCGACGGTCAGAACTTCGTAGGCTGGCAGGTAGGCGACGAGGAGAATAAGGATAATTGGCTCCCGAATCTCGGAAGAGTAGAAATTCTTGAAGATACTACCGTAACCTTCAAGACCGAAAACGTCAGTTCAAAACAGAAAGTCGTGTTTAAGCAATACAATATGGACACTGCGAAATACGACGATGACGCCTATGCAACCGTATACTTCGACAAGTGGAACCCCAACGGCTTCGACAACAAAGCCAAAAACGGCTTCACTATCAGCGATGACGATTTGAAATATTTACCGAAAGTGCCTAAGATTTACGGTATGGAAGGCAAGTGGGTCGTTATCTCCGACCAGAGCTACCAGGCTTTCGTAGACAAGGGCAAAGAAAACAAAGGCTACTACACGCCTCAGGTTATCGATATGGAGAACTCCGGCAACTACTCGGCAGTTCTCGACAAAGGCACCGCCACTGTATATCCCGTGTACGAGCTCGCGGACAACGCCGCAGAGATGTGGACGACTCAGTTTACCGTCGGACAGCTTGAGGACAGATTTGTCCGTCAGACCTTAAACGACGGCGTAATCACCTCTGTCGTCGAAGCGGGCGACCCGTCGCGTGTCGGACAGGGTGCGTTAAACTCCATTCTCGGCAATCTCGGCGACATATTCGGAATAATCAAGAATATGAGTGTGGACGCGAACTTCGTCGCGAAAATCATGGGTTACATCTCGCCGTACCTCGGCTCCACCCAGCTGATTGCGGACCGTATCTTTGTAGCAGCCGGCGTCAAGTACGATACCGTTAAGTATCCGTACGCGCTGCCGACCCTCAAAAACGGTGACAAAACCGTAGACGACACAAGCGTTGCGGCAATCGACGACGACTTCCTTGCCATGAAGAAACAGTCCGGCGACATCGTTTCTCTCGCGCTCAACCGTTGCCAGAACGCCACAATCTATGCAACCTATCAGAGATTTGTAGGAATTTACGGCAACTTAACCGATACCGAAGTTGATAAGTTGTTCTGGGATGAGAAGCCGGATGAGAAAACTCCTAATAAGGATAAGTATTTCGCTGCGAAGACTGCCGAAGCGAGAGCCGAGCTCTACGTAGAATTTGAAGAGTCCAGCTATAGCAGGAAGGTTGAAGATGCACAGAAGAAGTTCGACGCAGGCAAGGCTGAGAAGCAGCAGACTATTCTCGACCTGATTGCAGCAGTCATCGGTGAAGACGCTCTCGGCGAAGCAGAGACCGTTGAAGAGTTCATCTTCGGCGTAGGCGGCAAGAACCCGCTCTCCGTTGCGCTTGAGTTCGCAGAGCCCACCGAGACCACCGGCTACGGCGTGACGGTTAAGCTCATGAGAGGTAAAACCGTTATTGCCTCGATTAGCGGCGACGTGTTCTTCTCCTATGCGAAAGACATTCCGGAAATTGACCCCGACGACTACAAAGACGCATTGAGCATACACGAAGTAGCGAACGAAGGTGACGAGCTGTCTATCGTCGTTGCAGAGCTCAAGAAAATCGGAGAGGCAATGATTGGAAACAGCGGCGACACCTCCGGAGACGGTGACGCTGAATAAGCCTTGAAGTCTCAGGACAAACAAACAGTAGAACAACCGCCCGCAAGGGCGGTTGTTTTTTTTTCGCCCCTGAGGGGGAAGGGAGAGCGCCGAAGGCGCAATGAAATTGCAACTGCGTTGCAGTGATGCTCCTTGCGTCGCAGTGATATCGCCACTACGTGGCGGTGAAATTCACGCTGACGCGTGAGTGAAATCAAGCCTTGCGGCTTGGTGAAATCACTCGCCTTCGGCTCGCGGTTGTGGATTTTATTTAAATATCCTTAACCGCACGCTTGCGTGCGATTTACCTCGCGCATAGCGCGAATTTACCCAAGCCGACAGGCTTGATTTACCCACGCGCAAGCGTGATTTACCTAATCGCGAAGCCTTTGCTTTACACATTTTGCCGAAAGAAAGCTTATTGGCTTCGGGTATAACAAAAATCTTGGTTATTTATCGTGTTTAACTCCGTTTTGCGCTCGCGATGAGGGCGCGTAGCGCGCCCGCGCGTGTGTGAGATATGCGAAATTCCGGTTTTTGCCATTGACACTATTATTATATTTATAATATAATTAGCGTGTATAAAAAGGGTGAAGTGCGCCCTTTAAGAGGCAAAGGAATGTTGAAACGCGTAAACCTGAAAAAGATTTTGGTTATGATTTTAGCGGCGGTAATGCTCGTCGCTCTGGTCGCGTGCGTTTCCGCAGACGACGACGCCAATTATCCTTTCACAATAATCGATAACCAACAAAATAAGCATAACCAAGACCATACCACCAAGGACGAGGCTATACAGCGCACCTCGGACAGCATTACCAATCTCAAAAATTATCTCAAATCCGCGACGGTTGCGGACACCGGCTATTACATGGAGTTCGATTTCGATATCGACACCGACACGGGAGACAATTTCGAGCTCAAATTCCGCGGCAACCTCTACACTTACCCCTACGAAATCAAGGACGAGAACGGCAACGTCATCGGCGAAGACCCTGACGCGAAAGCCATTCATAACGAGGTTATAAAAAAGAGCGACCTTCTCATAGAGTGGTACAACGGTCACACCAACGAGCTCATGATAGGGTTCTATTTCGACGGTGTGAACGCCTCAAAGGAAAACCCAGGCAACCATCTCTATCTCAATTTGCGCGGTTATAAGCGCTGGTACAGGAACTTCGGAAATACCGTTATGTTCCAGCAGATTATGAGACTTATAACCAATCTCGACATAGAGCTTATTCTTGCCGATAACGATTCCTCTATAGACCAGAGTATAACGAAGTTCGCGACCTATCTGAGCTACGCCGTCAACGACAACTACAAGAAAACTCAGAACGGTTCCACAACCACGATTTTCTACGAAAATATCGTTCTCGACGCGATTACCGAGGATATCAACAAGGCAATCCGCTCTGTGTTCTCGCCCTTTGAAGATAAAATCGACCCGCTGACAAATAAGTATCTCGGGTTTAAGTTCTCCACCTTAGGGCAGGTGCAGACCAGAACGTTAAACTCCGACCTCACCTTCCACATCGAGCCCGATATAACCGAAACGTTGGACGTTCTTTACGGCATCGACGTCAAGATGAACGGCACCGCCATGTCTTACGGCACCTCCGTTCCCTTCCGCTCCAACGCAAACGTCAGATATTCCACAAGGGTTTCAAACGATATCCGCTTCGACCTTCAGGGTTACGTGGAATTCATTCACGGTCAGTACGATTTTACAGCGCTCTTCGATATCCCCATGTTCAAGCTTCGGTACGACGGCGAAATAATCACTTCTCTTACCGAAAAGGATAACACGCTCAATAAAATCGACGCGCGCTTCCGCAACCTCGCAACGCAGGAATACGCGGTTATGCTCTTTTACCGCGACGAAAAATTCTATCTCAATACCGAAGGTATAGAAGATATCTACGGCGCAATTCAGATTGACGAATTGGGGTTCCCGAAGGTTTTCTACGAGGGAATCGACCTCGCCGCGTTGTTCAGAACCTTCTACGATACCGTCAACAACGGTATGGTTTCCATAGTCGACGCTCTCTTAAATCCCGAAACCTATCAGGGTGAAGGGGTAGAGGAAGGTCTTATCCGCGCAGTAATGGCGAAAATGCGTTCCGAGGGCGACACCATGACCCTGACCGTCGATATCGAGCTTATAAAAGAGGTGCTGCGTTACACTCAGAAGGTTGACCCCAACGAGGAAAGTCCGTATTACACTTTAGACGACAAGGGGAGACCGATTTACACCACCAAAGGTCTCGTTATGCTGTTCAGCGACTGGCTCGGCTACGATATGGAGCAGATTGCCGCAATTTTCGGCGTGGCTTCCGCGGAAATCCTTCTCGAGAGGAGCTGGTTTGAAATAACCTACGACGTGGAAACCAACCATATCGTCATAGAAATGTTCACAAGCATAAGGCAGGACAGGGCGATTGTGTTCCGACTGACGCTTATTCCCGAAAAGTTCGGCGAAAAGGTGACCTTCCCGACGGAAATGGAAAACTGGGACAGCTATAAGCCCCTCGAAGAGGTTAAAACCCTGTCCGCAACCTTAAACGGCGACATCCGGTTCGCTTCGAGCGCCGAGGTTGATTTGTCCAAAATGCTCGCTTCCTTTATCGACGACCGCTCGGGACTCAATACCGTCTACCGGACGGCGCCCAACGCAAGAATTCTCTTTACTCTCGTGTTCGACCAGTACATTCAGTACACCGACCCCGAAGGCAACGACAATCTGCAGTTCATTCTCGGCGAGCTCGAGGATAAGGGTATCGAAATCGATATGGAGGAAATGGTAGGGCAGATGCGCGGCAGAATGGCGTTCTACTTCTCCATGACCGTCCAGAGTAACCGCGGAGAGGAGCTCGTTGCAAGACTTTACGCCTACAACGTCGCCTTCAATCAGGACGTTTACGACAGAATTGAAGCGGGGCAGAACGTACCCGAGGGCTACGGCTACGTTTACGTCGATTTGACCGGAGGGCTCAACCCCGGGCGCGCGGACGTTCCGCTTATGAAGATTAGAGAAGACTATTTTATGCACTCCTTCTTCGACTATACCGGAAAAACCGACGCCGCAAACTCCGCGGCAACGCTGTCGATTTATTCCATTCTCATGGCTATTCTCGAGGATTCCACCTTCTACACCACCGACGACGCGATAAGCATTACCACCTCAAACCGCCTGCTGCAGAGGATTTTCGGAATAGACGACCTCGTCGCCAACTTCACCGCGCAGGTAGGCTTCAGACAGAGAGTCAAGAACCAGTACAGCGTTATCACCATGGTGGACCGCTTCGCCGATTACGAGGTGAGCGTGTTGACCGACCTCGAGGTGCTCGGTGTTTACGACAACACCGTTCCCGTTCACAAGACAATCGTGGTGGAATTCAGGTGGGTAAGCGGCGACGTTCAGACCAGAATTCTGAAGTTCAAATACTACAAGGAGTCCGAGCCCGTTCCCGACGAGTTCTACAACGAAGAGGAATATCAGGCGGCGCTCGACAAGTACAACGAATATATAGCGAGCAGACACAATATCGATATCGTTCCCGATAAAGACAGATATTATCCCTCCGTAGACGGCACGTTTATGGGGGCGGAAAGGAATTACGTTCTGACCGTCAACGGCGGCGCAAACCAAAGAAACGCCACCGCGAGAATAGAAAGCCTTTACGAAACGGAATTCCGCTGGGAGCCGTTCGAGGATAAGCCGACTTCTATCCGCGCCGTCAACAGCAATAACGGTCTGGTTATGTATTACCCCGCCGATTTCGACATCGATTGGTCCAAGGTGACGGTCGACGGACTGGACAGAGCTTACTATACCGTCACCGTAGGTCCCGATTCCTTAGGTGAATTTACCGCTGAAGTTGCGATAAGCGTCATCAACAGACGCGTCATAAACGGAGACGGAACGGCAGCCGACGTCGTGTACGTCTATAACGACGGAAAAGAGGTTTCCGCGTCCGTTGCCGCAAGCCTGACAATCGACCCGTACGACTATATCGTCAGCCGTTACGCCAGCTCGAAGAGGTTTGAGGACGGCACGTTTATTACCGATTACCTCAAGACGAGAGCTTCGCAGGTTACCCTGAACTTTGCGGGCGGCGACAGCGAAAGAGGCTTCTTCGATTGGTACTTCGACGACGCCGACGGCGTGGGCAACAACCGCGAAACCGCAATAAACGAAAGGGGCGGCAAGCTTTATCTGCACACCTCCTTCCATAAGCAGATTATTGCGCTCGAGCTCACCGTTTTACAGCGTACCGTAGACCATATAAAAATTATCGGAGAGGAAAAGGATGATACTTATACCGTAGACGTTCTGGACAGAAGCACCTATACGCTTCCCGTCCGTCCGACGGTTTACTTCAGTGACGGAAACGGCAACGAAAGCAGCAGAATTTTCGCCTTCGACCTCATCTGGTCGTACGCCGCGGTCGATAACGTCACCATGGAGGGCGCGCCGGACATCGACGGGCATCCCAGCCCGTTTGCGGGACATATCGGCAACACGGTCAGCGCCTACCTCGATATCGAACGCGCCTTCGGCATAGGCGAATGGTTCGGCAAGCAGATTGTAACCCTGACGGTCGTTGCGCCGCCGAAGGTGATTTCAGAACTGTACGAGGTCGGAGCAAGACCGTCCGTCGGTGCGGAGCCCGAAACCAGAAAAGCCGTTTCCATAGAGGTTCTCGGCACCCGCGAAAGAGGTTACTGGATAATCGACGACCGCTTCGAGTCGTCCTACAGACTGCCGCATACCGTCACCGCGTACTTCGACGACGGCACCAATAAAAACTACAACGTGGAGTGGGACACCTCGACCGGACTCGTCACGAGACAGAATAACGACTATACCGTTTCGAGAAGCATAATGAACAATCAGGACGTGGAATTCTATTACGTCAACGCCTCCCTCGACGACGTCTATCCCTTCAGCCTCATTATCGTGAAGCTTCCCTATAAAGGGAATATAAGCGTCGCCGCATGGAACAGAACGGAAGGTCGGGACGACGTCCGCCTATCTATCGAAGAGGACGGCAGTGTTGCCGGAAGATATATCTATCAGGTAAATCCGTACGACGACGTGTTCCTAACGCCCAACGTCATAGAAGAGGTGTTTGCGGGATATGAGGAAAACGGTATTCCGATAGGAATTGCCGTCGGAAGCGGGGAACGGCATTACTTCCGCAACAAATACGCCGTAAATCCTGCGGTCAGCGGTCTCGAATACGTCTACGTGCTCGGAGAGAGCAACGTGTCCGTTACGGTAACGGTGGAGGTCACGACGGACGGAACCGTCGCCAAATCCATAGAGTTCCTGAATGCGGGAGTTACCGCCGGAAGCGGAGAGCATACCGTTTTCGCAGACTCGACGGTTACGATGGAGGTGAGCGCCGTTGCGGACAGCGTGAAGCGCATTCTTATCGGAGGACTGGAAGTCCCCGCGGACGGCGTGATAGTTGCCGGAGGCAAGAATTATTCCGCGAGAGGGCTCGTGGAATATCTGCTTTCCAACGTAAGAATTACCATGGAGGACAACTCGCAGAAGATAAGAAATCCCGAAATCGTCAACTTCAACGGAGTTTTCAATTCTGCGGAATTGCAAAACGGTATAAATCTCACTATGCGCATGTCGATAGTTCCGGGAATTCTCGATTACGAGGTCGTAGTTTCCGGACAGACGGAAAATCTGCATCCGGAAGTTAAGAACGTCGAGATTACCTTGCAGCCCTTCGACTCCGACCCCGAAAACGGCGAGAGATACCGGAACGGTTATTCCCTCACCACCCACAGAGTGGAATTCGAGGACGGAACGACCGAAACCTTTACCGATTGGTACGTGGGCGCGTTCAACGGCGTGAGCGGACTTAAAGTCGGGCAGCTCATAAGAACCATTACTCCGGAAATGCTGCTTGCGAAGTACCCCGTGGATTCTACGGTTGATATCACCGTCTACACCTTCCGCGCGGACGACTCGAAGATTAACGTCAGGTTTAAGATTCCGACCCTTGACTGGACCAAGTTCCAGAGCATAAACTACAGCGGTGAGTTTGCGATTACCGACGGCGTTATCTTAATAAACGATATGTACGCTACGGATATAACCTCAATAAGAGGAGTTCTCGACAGACTGCCCACATCTATTCGCTTCTACAACATAGAGGTGAACAACGTAAGATGGAGAGCCGCCGACGGCGCCGAGGAAAAGCTTGCGAATTTAAGGTTCGACGACAACAATCAGTTTGCGCTTGCGACGGCTACGGTCAACGCGGGCGGACTGTTTGACGTAACGCTGAAAATCCGTTTTGCAGACTGCAAAATCGGAAGAGTGGAGGGCTTCCCCGTTCAGAAGCCCGACGGTAACGGCAATCTGACGGTGGAAATCAAAATCGACCCGTATGCGGAGGGTTCCACCGGAACGTATACTCTGCCGAGAGATATCGTCTTAAGATACAGCGGTTCCTCCAACAGAACGCACACCTTCTACGGCGTGGAGTACCGCCTCGGAGACAACGCGCATGCGGAACGTTCTATTCCTTATATATATAGCGGCTTCTCCGACGGACTTCAGGGCGGCGAAAGAGATTACGTCGTGGATATAGGAAGAGGACAGACCGTTACCTTCAGGGTGAGCGTAATCGACAGAACGCTTGTGAGCCACACCGTTTCGATAGGAGACGGGACGGCAACCGTAACCGAATTCGGAATAGGCGACTGGAAAACCGTAACCGTGACCGACGGCACGGCAGCCTGCAAGTATTACGAAATCGACCCGTATAAGGTGGTCCCCGGCGAAGGCTATCTGCCGCGGGAAATCACCGCTGACACCTTCGCAAACGGCTTACCCGGTGAGTTCGTTCTGCCCGTTGTCTGGACGACCGATTTCGTTATCGATTACGAAGGCTCGGATATAACCGTCGTCAACGGTCATATTCTCGGAATGGGAGACCAAGAGCTGACCTTTGCGGTGCTGGTAAAGCAACGCTCCGCCTCGGCGTACGACGTTATGCTTTCGGACGAAAACGGCAACGCCTTAAAAGGTTATACCGACGGCAGCAACGCCGGAGCGGGAATTTACAACTTCGGCACGCATCAGGCGGACCCGTTTGCGTACGGTGCGGAAAATCTTCCGAAATACGCGAGTCTGGTTGCCAAAAACAACTCAGAGCCTCCGATAACGGTGCCGATTGACTGGAAAATCGAGCCTAATACCTTCAGCGTTTCGGGTGGGACGGCCGTCGTTCACGGTTATCTCGCGGCGGAGGGAGTTGGTCATCACGTAACCTTGTCCGTCGAGTCCGACGCGTGGACCTTCGTGAGAATAGCAAGACCAGTCGACACCAAAGGGACGAGCGATTACAAAGAGTGGGAATACAGAGATATGTCGCCGATAAGGTTCACCTTCGTGTCGCTTATTTCCGAAAACGGTTACTTTGAAATGACCGACCGCGCCTTCCGCGCGACCTTCAGAGTGACGGACGGAGAGGGCAATTACAGATACGAATACAAGTATTTCGTCCCCGAAGCGTACGCGACGGAGCAAGACCTGAAGATTTACTTCAGCGACGACGCTATACGTCAGGCTGCGCAATCGACTGCTAAAGAAAGCACCTCGAGCTTCTATCTCGGCGACGACGATAAGGTGAGAATGCACGTGACCGGCAACATAAACTATCTCGTCGAAGCTCCTATTATAGAGACCGACAGCGTGGTTTACTACTATAACACCTCGGGAGGCGCGCAGTATCTGCCGTACATCCTGATAGACCCCTTGAACCCGAGTCTGCCGCAGAAGGCGTACAGCTACACCAACTGGTCGCCCGACCGTCTGGTGGAGTGGACGATAACTTCTACCGCGGAGTTCGGCACGGTCAACCTCAGCAGCTACCTCGTCGGCGGAATTTTGAGGGGTAAGAACTTCGCGTTCACCTTAAAAGACGGAAGCGGCGCAAACGTTCTCGACCAGAGCGGAAATGCGGTAACGCAGGTCGTTCCGGTGCAGCTCCTGTTCCTCGACAGAACCGTTGACGCGGGAGAGGAAACGACGCGAGTTTCCACAGGAAAAGAAGAGAGAGCGACTGTAAGCCTGACGTTTAAGGACACCTTCGACGCTTACACCTACGCCGGTCGCCCCAATCCGTACGGAAGCTATAACGAGGTTATCGACGCGTTGAACGCGGCGGTGTCAATCTACGGCAGCACGCGTACTGTGGAAATCGTTTACGAGATAACGGAAGGCGGAGAAAAAGTGTTCAGGGAATTCCGCACGGGCGGAAACGTATATACCAAGGACCTTTTCGGAGACGCTCCGATAATATGGCAATAAGTGAGATAAAGGATGAAAAAGGCTAAACTTTTCAAAAACTTAATACTCATCCTTATGGCGGCGGCGATACTCGTGCTCGCCTTGTTCGCGTGCACTACCGACACGGACGACAACGGCGACCCGACTGGGACGGACGCTCCGACCTACACGAGGGAACAGATTCTCGGGAAGCTGTCCACTTCTTTGGACACTTCTGTGAAGAAGCTCGCGGACGAAAGAAAGACCGGAACGGTTACCACGACGAGCGAGTATTCCATAATCGTCGAGGATTTGAAATATACGGTCAAGTACAACGCCGCAATCGACTATTCGCACGTCGAGAACAGCCGCATATACTTCAAGATTTACGACGACGAGTGCACCATGACGAGGATTATGGCGTACTACGACGCCGGAACCCTCTATTACGAGAACAACGGCAGGCGTCAGAAGGTTGCGGGCTTCGGAACCTCGGGTATTTTCCCGCTGTTCCTGTCGCTTATCGAGAATTTCGATATGTCCTATTCTTTAGGAACGATTGCCGATATCGTGTCGGGAACGGCTCTCGAAAACCTCATCCGCTCTGACAACCTGAAGCTTTACGGCGCGGGCGAAAACCGCACCAACATTTCCATACAGGGTATTGAGCTCGACACCCTGAAGACCGTCCCGAACGGTATGATTGCCGACTTCTTCTCAAGCTTCGGAACGGCGTTCGACGCAATAGGCACGGAGCTTTTAGGCACCTCCATTTCCGACCTCGGAATGCTGAGAATAAGAAGTCTCGACGCAAATTACGTGGAATTCTATTCGGAAAACGACGTTTTCGACCAGATGTATTTCGATTTCTCGGGTTATATGGAAACGCTGTCGCCGTTCAGCATAAAGGGCGGATTTAAGACCGTTACGGGCTTCAACGCAGTAGAGGTGGAAGCACTGGACGACGAAGTGAGATACCGCTCGGCAATAGACGAAATTGCCCTTAAAAACGGTTTCAGCGCGGAGCAGAAGGCGGCTTATCTCGAGAAGTACCGTTATCACGACTTCTATCTAGGGAAGGGCAGCTTCGCAGGAACAGTCAGCTTCCCGTCCATGAACGTCACCTACGACGCAACCTTGGATTATACCTTGAATTACAACGATAACGCTCAGAATCTTATGATATTTAAGATTAAGGACGGCGGTCTCGACGCCGCCGCGGCGTACTACCTCGACGGTAAGCTTTATATCGACGCGGGTACTCTTTACGACGTGTTCAACGCCGGCTTCGGGCTTTCCTATTTCAATCTGCCGAAGGCGGTCGTCGCAGACTTCGATTTGTCCGCCTTCCTTGCAAGGGTAATCGACGTTTTAGACAACGTCGTGAGAGAAAGCAACGTGGACGTTTCCGAAGAAACGAAAAGCCGGATTTTAAAAATTCTGGTTTCAAAAATAGAGTCGAACGGTCCGGTTATCGGAATAACCGTAGATAAAGAGCTTATAGACGCTTTAAATCAGATTTCCTCAAACCCCGTCGACGCCGCAAACGTCGCAGCCTACCTCGGCTCGGTTCTCGGCGTAAGTCAGACCTTTATAGACAATATTTTAAGCGCAAGCGTCTTCGACAGCATGGCTCTCGTTCTGTCGTTCAACCTCGCAACCGGCGGCTTTGCGACGGAGCTTCTCTTCAACGGCTCGACCGTGGTCAGATGCGATTTCGAGGCGGTTTCCGCAACCACGGAGATTTACGAGACTGTAAAAGGGGCGAGCGTTTCGGCTAAACCCATGGCTGACGGCTCTATAGGTCTGTACGTAACTCTCGACGGTAAAACCTATTATCTCTCGGCGGACGACGGTGCGGTCGTCGGCTCCGACGGCGTAAGAGCGGGCAGTTACTTCCTTGAACAGAAGAGGTTCGGCATAGACGGCGCGGTCTACAGCTTCGCCGCCCCCGACCTTATTGCGCAGCACGACAATTCCAAGGTCGGAATATTCTCTCTCGTACAGAAGAAGCTGTCGGTCGACGGCGTAACCTACCGCATAGAGGACGGTCGGGTGCTTTACGAAACTCTCTCGGGAAGCTTCGACGGGCAGAGCCTTGCAATCGGAAATGCGCGTTACTTCGTAAGAGACGGTAAGATTTACGCGACCTCAGACGGGACGGACGTCCTCGGCAAAGTGGAAAACGGCGTGGTGACTTTGGGGCAGACCGAATACTTTACCGAAGACGGCGATTTGTTCCGCATTGCGGGAAGCATAAGGGCAAACGGCGATTTGGTTTCCGTTTCCGTCGGCGAGGGCATTTATATCGTCGCGACCGGAAAGGTTATGAGAGACCGCGGAATTTACCGCTCGGACGAAGGTATCATTACGCTTGACGGCGTAAATTATTACGTAAACGACGGAAAGATTTATCAAACCGTCGATTTCGCTACGGAAACCGGTGCAATTGACGCCGAAAACAGCAAAATCACCGTAAACGGCGTCGATTACTATTTCGACGAGGCGAGAAAAGAGGTCGGACAGCACGTGTTCGGCGACGTTATCTATCCTGAAGAGGCGGGCTTTGTCGCAAGCGGAGAGCTTAAGGTTGCGGGCATGCAGTCGCAGGATATCTCCAAGCTCCTCGGCGCGTTTATCGGAGACTCTTTGGGGCTTAACACTCCGATTGTGCTGAACGCAACCGACAGACTTAAATTCGACGTCAAAGTCGCGTTCGGAACGGACGGAGAGGACGGCGTTTACATAAAGCTCACCCTTAAAACGAGGGCGGGAACGGAAACCGTTCTCGTGGAAATCGCGACCGTAGACGGCAGCTCGGATACCGTCCTTATAGATTTCAGACTGCTCGATATCCGGTTCCGCTCGCCGAGCTCCGAGGTGGTCGGCGCGTTCCGCAGATTTGCGGGAGAGGGCAGCATTTTCGGCGAAGAGGATATTCTCAGCGCGTTAATTGCCGCTTTGGCGGAGGCAAGCGTGGGCTACGACAGCAACGGCATACAGTTTGCATTCGATTATCATGCGGTCTCGGGAGAGGTGGCGGTTGACCCGCTCCTAAAGCTCATCGGAATTTCCAATCTCTCCGCAAACGGCACCGTAAAGGTAAACTATTCCCCCGACATGGAGGAGTGGAAGGCGATGAACGCCGACGAGGGCTCCTTTATCGAGCCGAAGCTTGAGAATTTCCCGACCATAGTCGATAATTACGAAAGCATTTACGACGCGGAATGGATAGAGGAGATTTCCTTCTTAAATCCCGAGCTCGACGGCCTGACGCTCAAAATTCCTTACGACCCCGAAACGGTTAAGGTCGTGACCGGAAAGAACACTTATACGCCGAGAGCCTCCCTTCTCGGACAGGTCCTGACCTATACGCTGATGTTAAGAGGCGGTGAAAACGCCACCAAAGTCGCCGTCGAGGTCGTCGGCAACGCAATAGTATTCGACAGCTACGAGGAAAACCCCGTCCACGAAAAAATTGCCGTAAGATACGACGACGGAACGGAAGGCGAGGTTAAATATACCATAAAAGGCTTCAGCGAAGACCTCATTACCGAAGCCGGTATGGCTGCGGCTCCCTATACCGTGGTAATCGGCGAGGGCAAAATTGCCGAAACGGTGTTCGAGGGAGTAAGAGTCAGCGTCAGAAGCCGCGAGCTCGTCAAGCAGAATCCGGAAAATACCGACGGCTACGGCAGCCACTACCAGAGCACCGTTATCGGTTCCACGTCCGTTGACCCGTACGCGTACGCATTAAACAACAATTCAGGACTCGACCTTCCCGAAGCTTTGAACCTCAGGTTCTGGGAAGACGTAATAAACGACGACGGAACGACGGCTAAAGCCGTAATTCTCGACGAGTTCTGCTTCGATTGGGAGTTCGACGGTAAAATCGACGTGTCCGGCGGCACCTTCTATGCGCGCGTCGCGCGTATGTATAAAAAGGATAGCGACGCGGTCTATAAGGTTCCCGACTTGGTTTACGAAATTAACGTAATGCCTAAAATCTTCAGCTACGTTCAGTTCGGCGAGGAAAGCGGCAGCGGAGTGTATACGGTGGACGTGTTCGACAGCTCTACCTATTCCATCCCCGCAAGAAGCAGAGAGGGTTACCGCCTCGCAGTCTATTTTGCAGACGGTCATTACCGCATCGTCGGAAGCTCTGCTATGGGTCTTCCTACCGACGCTATGTTCGACGGTTATCTGGATATGACGTTAAACTGGAAATATCCGCAGGCAACTCACTTTGCACTCACGGGTTACCCCAACCCTCTCGGCGGAGAGACGGCGCAGAACACCGCCGTTCTTGCGGTCGACGGCTTGTCCTCTCAGGAGATAACCGCGAGAATTCTCGAGCCCACGAGAAACGTAAGAGAAGCGGGTACTGTTTCCGGCGTCGTGGAGAACGTGATTTCCGACGGAACGGTTTTACGCGATATAAGAAGCTTCCGTTACGACAACGTATCCTTCGGCGACAGCGACTACATAACCGTCAATCCGTACGCAACCGAAGCGCTTCCCGACACGATAACTCTCAATATCGAGGACAGAGTTACCGGCGTAATTACCAAGTTTACCTATCCCGTGGAGAGATGGCTCACGGACGGCGACGTTATAAAGGAACAGGACGGTAAATACCTCCTTAAATATCCGGCAACCGAGGAAAGCTGGTTCAGAGCAGTAGCGGTCGTCGGAAACGGCAGAGTTACCGACCAGATTACAGTGAGAATTTACAATCCCGACGCGGAATACGCGGCGGTCACCTTCGACGGCTACGGCGAAAACGTCCTCGAGACGGTTGCAGACGCCTATTCGCCGCTAAAGCTTCCAAAAGGCTTCAGAATACGCCTCTACGACGGTACTGTTCTCTCGTACGGCGACGGAGACGGCGCGAGAGCGTTTGAATGGAAAGTGGATTTCGGGACGGAAAGAGAAAGCGACGTTCCCATGCTCACTGACTCCGAATATAACGCCTTCCGCGCGTTTATCGAAGGGCGGAGCAGAGTTTACGACCCCGTCTGGTTGACCAAAGGCTACAGCTTTGAAAACAGAGACTACAGCGTGGTGTTTACTGCGCACGTTCCGTCTGACGTCAACGGCTCCCTCGAGCAGGCGGTGGAGTTTACCGTAAACGTCAGAAGCCTTAAGCCCCGCGGAGTGGACGACGGCGCGGCTTCGTATCTCAATACCGGCAATATCAACCGCTACGGCTCGGACAGCGCGGAGCTTCTGAGCGCGTTGACGGAGGGCGGCATGTCCGTGCTTCCGATAAAGATGTACGCCCCGCAGAATATGTCGGAGATTACCTATTTCTTCAAGGTGGACTGGGCGGATAACGCGGCGTTCGAGAGCTTTACCGACGGATTGAAAGCCGTTGACGGCGGCGCGGAGTATGCACTTTCCGGAACGATATTCAGAGACGTTGCCGAAAAAGACCAGACCTTCGACGTGAGCTTCAGAACCCGCTCCAACGAGGTTCTCGATTCGGCGAGCTTCTATTTCAGAAGCCTTTCCACGGCTCTTTCGGAAATGATAACCTCCGAATACAAAATCGACGGCGGCAAAAAGACCCTTACCGTCAACCTTCTCGAGCCGTACGCTCTTAAGCTTCTGAAAGGCGGCGCGTTCGGATACGCCTTGCCGAGCGAATATTTCGCGTTTACGCTTTCCAATATATATATCGTATTCGGCGACGGCTCGACGGGTAGCTATATTACGGACGCCCAGACGGCAATCGCCGCATATTCGGCAAACGGTAAGACCTTCGACGCGGCTGTTTACGATTTCGGCGGCGGAAATACCGAAAGCTCCGAAACGGAATTCGAGATAAGAATATCCGACGGCAGCTGTGAGGATTACCTGTCCGTAAAAATCGTCGCGACTCCCGACGTTGCGACGGTCTTTACCACGCGCGTTTCCGTCGAGCCGTACAACGACAACGGAACCCTTAAATATACCATTGAAAACGGCTACGCCGCAGGTTGCCCCATGTCCAACGAATACACGGTGACCTACAACAATTCGGGAGTGGTCGTCTACTCGATAGACTGGACGATAAACGACCCCCTCACGAACAACGGTCTCGGTCTCGTCTATAACGCTTCGGAGGGCGTCTGGTATCTGCCGATTGCTAATATTAAGGAAAGCGGCGGTTCGTCGACGTTAACCGGTGTTCTTCCGGACGGCACCGAGGTTCAGAGGGTAGTTTCCGTAAATCCCAAGAATATCGGCGGCACGGCGTATACCGCTCAGGCGGCGGAGGGCGGTTATTCCGCGGTAAACGGCACCGTAAACCTCGCCAACATGTATCAGTTATTTGAAATTATGACGGTTTCGGACGGGAACCGCGTGATAGACGTTGCAAAGCTTCCGTCTGTCATCGAGCCGAGACCGACGGCAACGTTTGCCGGTTCGACCGTGTTTACCGTCAGCTGGCAGACGGAAAACTACTTCTCGGTTGCGGCAAACGGCGCGATAAACGGTGAAAAGACCGACGACGGGCGTTACCTTATCGCGCACGCGGATATTTCCGGCTATAACGGCGAAAGCCAGCGCGTTTACCTCTATATTAACGTTGCGGAAACCGAAGGTATTGCGGCAATCCGTGCGGACGGCTACGATTTCCGTCTGGAGGGTGACGCCTTCCACCTCTACCTCGACCCCTATAAGGACAACGGAGCGGGCGGTTACGACTGGACTGTAAAGCTTCCGACAGCGGCAACCGTCGACCTCTTCGGCGGCTCGACGAGCTATGCGTTTGCCTCGGGGCTCGTCTATAAGTACGGCGATATAACCGTAGAGCAAGCGGTTATCGACTATAAAACGCTCATTAAGCTTACCGGAGACGTTGAAACGGCAATTGACGGAGACACGGCGGAGCTCACTTTGGTTCTTCCGGACGGCTTCGGGGTCGGGGTTACCTTAGAGGTCATTCCGAGAATAATTGCAGAAGACGGCGTAGAGGTTCCGTTCACGACCTCGGACGGAAGCACCGGCTACCGCGCCGGAGCCTATTTCGTAGACCCGTACAATAGCGGCACCTATGATATCCCAACTACCATACGCGTGTGCTTTACCGACGGCGCAAGCCTTGACTTGAACGTCGAATGGAATATCGTCGGCGCAAATTCCTTCACTGTTGACTACAGAGGCGGCGAATACGCCTTTACCGCAACCCTCGGCGGCGTGGGAGTGGATATCGGAGACGCGCAGGTAATAAATCTTGACGTTACCGTCCTCGACCGCTCGCTGAAAGAGGACTTCGAGGCTTCCTCCGACGGAATGACTGCCAGGAACACGGGCGGCACGCTCGTTATAGAGAGACGTTTTGAAGATTATATAGGAGCGAGAGTGTCCGATATCTTCACGCACGCGTTCGTACCTTCCGATTTCGCGCATCCGGAGTTTCCGGAAGCGGGCGATATGAGCCTTGCGTATCCCGTTTTAAAGATATTCGGCGCGGGCGGCATAGAAGCGGGCGACGACGCCATAGTCAACGGAATGGCAGCCGTAGAATTCTCCGCGGCGCTTTCTGCGGGGACCGTCAAAGGGCAGCCGGCAAAGGTAGAAATAACCACCGACAGATTGACGTTAGTGGACGATTTCGGAGATTTTGCGGCGTCCGACGGCGACAGGCTCTATTTCAATCCCTTCAGCAAGGATTCCCTTAAAACGGAATTCCGCTTAAGGTTTGCGGCTGAGACTTACGACCCCGAAACAGGCTGGACGGAAGCTCCGGACAAGCTTCTGACCTTCTATACCGAAAAATCTTCGGTAGGAGATTCCGAGCGCTCGAGAAGACTTATCTACTGGGACGACGACATGTCCGCCGCGTTGTCCGGCGTTGCGGGATTTGCCTACGGAAACGAGGCAAAGCTCGTCGGCCGCGTGGAAAACACCGTCAACTATATCTATCTGCAGGTCAAAAACGTCAGGCTCGACTTGGGTTACGGCAGTAAGGAAAGCGGAATGGAGCCCTTCGATTACGTAATAGACCCCTTGACGCCCGAGCTCGTCTATACCGCTTACGCCGAGGGCAAAATAAACGGCGAATGGTACAGCCTCGGCAACGTCGTGCTCACATGGAAGGAAAGCGAGCTTTTAAGCGGCATATCCTTTACAGGAGAGCCGAGAAAGACCACCGGAGTTTACCTCGACGCTGGAGTGAAGGGGCTCGACGCCGTTCCGATAACGGTCAACGTTTATTACCTCGACAGAACAGTCAAGAAAGCCTTCACCGACGAAAGCGGCTTTACCAACTACACCGAAGGAAATCTCTATAAGATTTACGACGACGGCATCGTCAATTTCGGCGGAATGACTATCGACCCCGTCGCCAAATTTGAAAGCGGACGCTACGTGTATCCGTCCAATATAACCGCCGAGTTTGCGGCGGAAGCCTCAGGCGCTCCGCAGTCGGTTATAACCGCCGCGGTGGAAAAATACGGTCTGAGACTTAAGCTTACCGACACGCTCTGGGGGCTTAACGGCAAATCGGTGACGCTTGCGGGTACGGGCTCCTCCCCGATAAACCTCGCGCTTCTCAGCGGAACGGTCACCCGCGGAGAGACTGCTTTCGTTTCGCAGTTTATGGAAACGGCAAATCAGAGCATCAACCCGTTCGTGTTCAAGATGAGCGTTCTCGACAGGGCGATTACCGCAACAAGCATTACCCACGCGCTTGACATCCACATGGCGTTCGACGGCTCGGACGGGCATCCCGACTACAGCATCGACCCGTACAATATAACCCTTCCGAAGAGCGTCGTCGTTACCTTCGGGTCGGGGAACGACACGACCAAAAGAACCTATACCTGGCAGAACGAATACGGTGAGCTGTGGACGTTCAACGACGAATCCTTGCAGAAGCTTCAGAGAGAAGAGATTATTAACGGCGCCGTCCTCGCCTCCGATATGTTTGCGACGGCATACTTTACAGTCAATTCGGAGACTTTCGAGGTGACCTTCCCGATAATCGCGAGAGTCATCGACGTAAACGGCGACTGGGGCAGCTCGGAGGTCGTGTCCGACGGCATGATTCCCGGCGGAACGATTTACGTCAAGGCGGGAACGAGCGCAGCCGACACCGTTTCGCAGCTTCCGAAGGAAATCTACTACAACTTCGCGCCGAGCGCCGACGTTACCCCCGATTATTCGCCGGTGCCGCTTAAATTTGAAACCGTAAACTTCTTCAGAACGGGTTCTTATACCTTAAGAGCCGTTATGGGAAAGGTGAGTAAGGAATACAATATCCTCTTCAACGTCGAGGTTATCGACCCGAAGCTTTACGACATCAGAACGGTAACCGACGCGGTAGGCACGGTAATAGACTTCAACGGGTACGACTTCGTGTTGGATACGCTTCCCGTTTCCGTCAACTCCTCGGGTAACCTCATGGCGGGGCTCGAGGACGATTGGCTGCCCGAATATATTGCGGCGTCTGACGGGAATTATATCCGCGTCAGCGGTATTTCCTATTCCGTCTCGGAGATGAAGGCGTATCTTACCTGTACTTACGAATTCATTTCCGCTTCCGACGGTCCGAGAATTGCAGGACGCGCGGACGGCGAAAAGACCAGAGATTTCGTGTTTGAAGTGCCGCTCACATTAAATTCCACCGACAGACTAAGCGGCGACGCGGAGCTTTCCTCGGATACGGTTATAACCGAGCTCGGTCAGCCGATTCTGCTGTCTGCAATGCCGGTCGTACTGTCCGACGGAAGGGAATACAGTCTGTTCTGGGACGTTGCGGCGGGCGGAGTGGATACCAACGTGTCCGGAGAGTATTCGGTAATCGGATATCTTCTGGATTCCTTTAATTCGGTCAGAGAGTTCAGAGTAAAGGTCGTCGTTGCAAAACGCGAGCTGTTTCCGTCGGAATTCGGCGTTACCGGAACCACAATCGACGGTCGCGTGGAGATTTCCTTCACCGGTCGCCGCGTCGACTGGCAATACAGAGTTCCTCAGAACTGTATAGACGAAAACGGCGACAGATACGCACCCGTTCCTACGTTCACATATTCAGCCGACGGCGGACAGAGCTGGACTGCCATTCAGCCCGTGGCGGTCGGTACTTATCTCATGAAAATGACCGTGGACGATACCAACGTGTTCGGCGAAAAGACCGTAACCCTCAGAATAAATAAGGCGCTTATAAACACCGACGACATCTCGTTCGCGGATACTACCGTCGTCTATAACGGTATGCCGCAGCAGCCGACGGTTATAGGGCTTCCGCAGTCCGTCGGGTTCTCCTTCCGCATGACGCGCCGCACCGAATCGGGCGACACCGTGCTGCATCCCGAGGGAGCGGTCAACGCTTACGTCTATACCGCAACGCTCATCATCGAAGAGAGCGACAGCTACGTGTTTACGGGTCTGAACTTCCGTACGGTAACCTTTACCGTAACCCGCGCCAACCCCGCGTACAGAGCCGCCGCAAGCGAAACCTATAACGGTCTCGACAGGCATATTTACGTGGAGGGTATGCCCGAATTCTTCACGGGCGGCATGACCGTGGTTTACACCTACACCAACACCGCGACCGGCGCCGTGACGACCAACAGAATAAGGAACGTCGGCGTATACAGATACACCATCGAAATACACGGCGGTATCAACTATTACGACAACAACCTGAGCGGAGAGTATTCCATAACTCAGGCGCCGCTTACCGTTGACGTGGGGAATATCGAGGTTCCCTATCTCGACGAAATGCTTCCTTTAAATTCCGGAGTGACGGTAACGGGCGTGGTCGGAGACGACGCGACCAAGGTGTTCGGCTCTGTGTTCGGTGAATTAACGCTCAGCTCGCCCGTGCGTCTCGACGGATATTCCGCGCCCGGCTCCTATCCGATATACGCAAGCGGACTGAGAAACAACAATTACCGCATCGAATATATCGACGACAGAGGAAACGACAGCGGCAATTACCGTTATAATATCGTGCTGCCCGAGGGGACGGTGGACGTCGCGACTGCTGCGGAAGCTGAGGGAATAAGCGCCGCGGACATGCTGAGAAAGCTGATTTCCGAGGCTAAAACCGGTGATTTGAAGCTGTATCTTACGGCAGGCGAATACGGCGACGTAACCCTTTCGGACGCTTCCGTATCCCTCTATCTCTACGGCGAATACGACGGGGACGGAAAGCTTGCCACGGTTCTCGACAGCATGACGGTCAGCGGCGGAACGGTCAATCTCTACGCCTTGTCCTTTAAGGCTCTCGAAGGTATTGCGTCCGTCCGCCTCGAAGGAAAAGCGGGCAGCTTAATGCTCGACAGAGTGGAATTTGCGGCGAAGACGAACGCAAGCGGAGCATGTTCGGTCGCTTCCGGTTCGGTGGGCGTTTACGCGGGGCAGGAATTTAAGGGCAACGTCACGGCGTACCGCATAAGCGTAGCATACCGCTTTACCGGAATTTATATGGCGGGCGGAAGCCTTAACGTGGAAAATTCCCTGTTCGACGGTTGCGTAGCGGGTATAGAAGCTCAGTGCAAAAACGTGAGCATAGCCGACAGTGAATTCGCGCATTCCACGCTCCACGCGCTGTATCTCACCAATGCGGAGACGACTGCAACAATCTCCGGCAACGAATTCCGCTATAACGTGGCGGCAATCAAATACAATTTCCGTCTGAGCCTCTCCGGTAGCGCCGAGGTAATCAACGAAAACGTGTATTTCAAGAACAACGAAAATCTCATTTCGCAGTAAATTAGCGCTGCATGCGCGTTGACAACGGTAAAAACAAAGTATATAATGTGTTTAGATACTTGTTGTATTTAGACATCAATACGGAGTCGGATATATGAAAATTGTGATGAACGTAATTAAATCGGTATTTTGTTTGGCTTTGATTGCCGGCACGGTTTACCTTGCAGTAGGCGGGGTCATCATGGCAACCGGCGGGGGCGGAATAGAGGGCGACCCCGTTATCGAAATAGGAAATATAGGAAAGGAACCGGTAAGCCTCTTTTCGGACGTTCTCGACGACAAGACAGACGACGTGCAGGAGGTCGTGGACAGCTACGATTTAACGGATATCGACGAGATAAAGAGCGCGATTATCGATTTATACGTTATAGGCTGCGAAACGTGGTATAACGCTCCCGCAAGAGGCGCGAGATATCTCGGCGACGGCACCGGCGGCATTTACGGAGAGCTTGAGGGGAAACTGAAGGTTTTTAACGAAAGATATTACGTAAAGGGCGACGCGACGGACGATAATCCTTATCCTTATTACGGAATCGAGGAAAAACACAACTATGCATACGACGTCAATAAGCCTGAACCGATAGCGTCTATTGCCGCTCAAACGTTGGGTTCCGCGCGCCGCTTCCTCTATATGCCCACAGGCGACTGGTCGTGGGAAGGGGAGAAGAATTCATCTACGCTCAATACAGAAGGTGCAAAAGCCAGTTTTACGAAATCGCCCGAATATAAATCGGCTGCCGAAGTGAAAAAAGCCAAGGAAGACGAGGAGCTTGCCTCTCATTTGGGAAGCGGCTCCGCATATTACTATTACGGCGACGAAATTCCCGACAAGAGCACCTACGTTCTTTACGAGCCCGAGGCAATACTCGACGCGTCGGACGAGAACGGTTTTGCCCCCAAGCTCACGGAGAGCAAAATAGACGGAAAGACCGTCTGGACCGCGGAGTTTGCCGTAAACTGCGACGTGAATAAAGCGTATACCAAATATGCGGCTCATGCAATCGGCAAAACTATTGACTCCGTAGTAAACGTAGTATACAAGAAACTGACTATTAAATTCGAGCTTTGGGAGACCGGCTATTTCCGCAGCTGGTCGGCGACCGAGCGTTGGGAAGGAGACAGTACTAACGCCCTTTATAAGGATAAAACCGGTTTTGCCGAGGTTGCGAGCACGGAAATTTACACCTACGATATCGACGAGGTGACTAAAGTCATTTCCGAAAAAGCCGCTATCGTCTTAAAAGCCGACCCCGCAAAACCCGACGTAAGCTCCGTCGTAAAGGTTACCTACAACGGGAAGGAAGTTTTCAAATAGGCTTCACGGAAGCTGTTTGAAGCTTTATCGGTAAATTATGAATAGCATGGATAAAAAACCGCAGAACAGAATTAAAGCAATCTGTTTCACTGCGGTTTTTTTAACAGTCGCCGTCCTCCTGATTTTCTCTCCGGTAATTTTCGGAGGGACGGGCGATGAGACGATATTCCCCAAAGAGCTATATACCTTCAGCGAGGAGTATACCGAGCCGGACGGAACGGTTGCGGAGGTCTATGCCTCCGGCGACAGTGACTTCCGGTACATGCACGACGGCGACGGATATATTCTCACGCCGGACGGCGAGGGATATCTCAGATACGCCGTAAACGACGGCGGGCGCGTCGAGGCTTCGGGACTCAGGTGGAACGCCTCGTCTCTTCAGAAATCCTTCGTAGACAAAATGACTTCGGAGGACTTGGTAAGGGAGAAAAACCCCGAGCTCGAAACCCTCCACGAGTACGACGGAGACCGTCCGGCGGTGCTTGCCGCAAGCCGCAAAAGTACCGTCTATAACGTGGTTATTTTTATTTCGTTTGCCGATAGCAGACTGACCGAGGCAGATATTCCTACCGAGATTAGGGAAACCTTTTCAAATGATTGGGGAACCTATAACAGCCTTAAAAACTATTTTGCCGCTCAGACCGCGGGAGAAAAAGAGCTCGTCAATCTGTTTTCCTACGAGGACGGAAAGATATTCGTTTACCGGTCGCCGATGAGCAGAATTTATTATTCCTTTACCATAAGCGAGAGTACGAGAAGGAAGAGAGAGCGGGAGCTTCTCACCGCCGCCGCGGCGGCGTTTAACGCGGCGGAAAAAGAGGACGTTCCCGAAGACTGTCTCGACTCCGACGGCGACGGATACGCCGACGCGGTTTCCTTCGTAGTCCTCGACAGACCCGCGTCTACGCAAGGCTCTATTCTTTGGCCGCACAAATGGCACATGTCCTCTATCGGTGCAAGCTCGGAGGTGTGCGGCGTGCCTATAGGCGTTTATTCTCTCAATTTCACCGCCTCGCATTTCGTAACGTATGCGCACGAAACGGGTCACGTTCTCGGAGCGCCCGATTACTACGCAAGCACGAACAACTCCATGCCGCTCGTTGCGGAATGGGACGTTATGAGCATAACCCAGCGGTCTGGCAGTCCGGCAAACATGCTGGCTTACACCCGTAAAAAATACCTTGGACTGGAAGCCGGTGTTGTCGAGACCGTGCGCGCGGGGCAGACGGTGACTTTGAAGAACGCGGCTGACGTTCAGGGCGACGACCTTCTGGCAGTCAGAATACCGACGGACGCGGAAGGCGTTTACATATACGCCGAGTACCGTGCAAAAGCCGCGGCGGAAGAGTTTGACGGCGGGCAGAAGTCATACGGACTGATTGTTTACCGCGTAAACGAAAACGTAGGCGGTTACGGCAACATAAACGCCAAAAGGATTACGGACTATTCCAATATAGAAGTGTTCGTCTACAGAAAGGGCGGCGCGGACAATCTGAGCGCGGTATATTCCGCAGCGCTCAACGGCAAGGATAAAACCGATTTCAATATTATAGGAAGCGGCACGGATACCCCTCTTACAGTAAACGCCCAAACCGTTCTCGACGCTTGCTTTTCCGACGTTGTGGAAAACGGTGACGGCACGGTTTCCTTTACCGTAAGCGGCGACGGAATAAAATCCGACTACGACGGGGATTTTACGGTAAAAGGAGCAACCGCTTCAGACTGGACTTATTTCGCGAGAGCGGGCGAGCGGTTTACCGTAGAAATAGGACGCGCCCTGCCGACAGCTCAGGGCACGGTCAGAGCGTTTTACGATTACGATGCCGACGCGCTTACGGAAATTTCCTCTTCTGGGCTTTCTAAGACCTTCGAGGTGAAAGAGCACGCCGCAGAGACCGAGCCGATAACCGTCAGAATAAGGGACGGAATATCCTCATGTCAGATGAGGTTTGCGGTGATTACGGACGGAAGGAGCGCCCGCAGGGCAGAGATTAAAGAGGGAACGGATTCCGCCGTATTTTTGGGCGACGGTTGGGACGCAGTCACTGCCGTAGGGATATTCGGCGGCGAGGAAAAGGCGCTCGGAGAGGTCGAACCGCTTGCCTTCAACGCTTGGTCGGGAGCGGGGCTCAGGCGGGTGTATTTTAATATCGGAACGGAGCTTTACTGTTACGACCTGACGGTTGCCGACCGCCCCGTTTATATGGAACCCGAGGTGGAGGAAATATCCCTTCTCGTCGGGGAAGCCTTACCCGAAACTCTTTCGTTAACGGTGCACTTCGCGTCGGGAGAGGAGAGACGGGTGGCGGTTTCGGATTGCGTGGTAAGCGGATTTGACAGCTCGGAAAAAGGGACGGTTACGGTGGTTCTTACCTACCGCTCGGAGCTTGGCAACGCGGACAACGGTACGGTAAGCGCCGAGCTGAAGGTGTCTCTTGCAAGACCCGTCGGCATGCAAATAGTGGGCACGGAGACGGAGTATGACGGGAAGAGTTATCCGACGGCGGAGCTCATTTCTTCGGACGGCACGGTGAATTTCGGAAGGACGGCGGTTTGCTATTATCTCGATTACGGAACGGAAACCGTAGCGGTTTCGGCGGTCTACGGAGAGAGCTTTGAAAACGATTGGATTACCGTTGAGTTCGTAAACGGCGCGCCTTTGGAAAGCGGAATATACGGCGCCGCCGTTAAGGTTTACCGCAGGGCAAACGGAAGAGAAAGCATAGTGGCTGAGCTGGAAAACGTGGAGTTTAGGATACTGAAATCGATAAATAAGGCGACTATACTGATAGACGACAGCTTTAAGCAGGACGACGAAAGCTATGAGCTTTATCTAGAGGACAGGGATAACTGGGAGATATTCTGTTTAGTGGAATACTTCGACGGAACCTCGGAAACGGTGCCGCTTACGGTCGGGGACGAGGATATTGTTTCGGGCGTACCGTATGAATTTGCGCCGGAATATCTGGGGCATCTTACGGAAGGAGTTTCTCTTGTTATCAGAAATACGGCGGTGGCTGTCGTAAGCTACGTTGCCGTAAGCTATTTCGGAGAACCGCTTGAGCTTGACCTCTGCGCAGTCATGGCTGACGGCACAGAAAGGGAGCTTTCGGACGGCGACTGGAGATATTCCGAGGGCTCGTGTTTTAACGAGTTCGGCGAAATCGGAGTGGCGCAGAATTTCAGGGTGGAGCTCACGGAGAGCAGCGGACTTATCAGGAAGGGCGGTTCCGTTTCCTCGCAGATATCCGTTACCCTTGTGGACGGCTTGAAGCGTATCGAGCTTCTCGCAGATTGTTACAAAAGAGATTACGAATACGGCGACGAGAATTTTGTGCTGAGATATCTTAAGACGGTATACTACAGCGGAAGGACGGAGATAATATCTCCGACCGCAGAGGAAATAACCGTTTCGGGCTTCGACTCTACGGTTATAGTTGGTACGGAATACTCCCACACCCAGACCGTAACCGTCGGATATTCGGACAAAACTGCGGAGGCGGAAATAGAAATAATCAATCCCGTAATGTCGGTGAGGCTTGAAGGACTGCGCTTTGACGGCGAGGCTGACGCGTATTTAAAGGATACGGCTTCCGACCGTCCATTTGAGCTGAGACTTGTCTACAAAAACGAAGCCGCCGAAACGGTGGAATGCGGAGTGGACACTCCGGAAAACTACGATATCGGAGTTTTGGGACGGCATACGGCGACCTTTAACGTCCGGAAGGAAAACCGGATAATCTGCCGTACGACCGTGACTATTCTTAATTATACCTCAAACGTAAGACAAGCCTCGCTTGTCGATAACTCGACGGGAGAGGAACCCGAAGTCGTTTCGTTAAGGTACGGAGAAGCGTTGAACCTCGAGAGGTTTTCGGTACGGTTTTCCACGGGAAACGAAGCATTTTCATTAAGCCTTAACGATAAAGTTGCGAATACTTTAACGAAGAATTATTCCTTAAAGCGCGAAGAGGGCGGCGCGACCTCGGTAGTATTGGGAGTGCCCGTTTTACGCGACCAGAACGGAAAAGCCGCGTCATTTACCGTTCAGTTAAGCGTTGCGCCTAAAGTGAACGAAAGAATACTTGCCGTCTCGTCGCAGGCTTCAGGCGTGGAAATAAAATACGGCAATAAAATCATAGTCCTGCAAAATCAGATGACGGTCGGGGAGTTGACGGAGGCTTTGATATCCGATTATCTCCTTGTAAGCTATAAGGGCGGAACGGGCTCTCAGCTTGCGGGCGGATACGCCGGAGTCGGGAAAAACAGAGTTTTCCATACAGTCGAGCTTAAGAATGCCGAAGGAACGCTCGTCGACGTCTATAAGGTTTGCTTGCTCGGCGACTTTAGCGGGGACGGAAGGGTTTCTTCGGAGGATATTTCCGTCTTTGCCGAGAGGATACTGGAAAACAGCACGGAGATTTACGACTGCGAGGCGGCGGGCGGCAGTTTAAATCTGAAATCCTTCGTTAACATGCTGAAGGCGCAAAAGGAGGGTGAGCAGATATGAAAAAGGCGATTTTGGCGATAATTCTCATACTGTGCGCAGTCGTCGCTCTTTCCGGCTGCACAACGGTTACCGAAATTGCTCTCGTAGAAAACGGCGTAAAAACCGAATATTCGGTGGACGAGGAGTTCCCGAGAGAGGCGCGGATTTCCGTAAAATACAAAAACGGCAAAACCGAAACCGTAAATATCCGAGCGTCCGACGTGGAAGGTTTCGACACCGGAATAAGCGGAACGCGCACGATGACGGTAAATTACGGCGGCAAAAGTCTGCCCGTTGAATATAATGTTAAGGGGCGGGTAAACACCCGCGCAAGGGTTAAGGCGGACGTAGACGTAGGCGACGGGGTCTTGAAAATCACTTTGAGCCTTAGCGGGCTTGACACTTCGGGCGCTCCGTTGTATGCTATTAAAATAAAGACGGCTTATTCTGCCGACAAGCTGGAATACGTCGGGGCGGTAGCCGCGGCGGACGGCTGGACGGTGGAGACGGTCGCGACTGCGGGTTCGGTTTCGGCACTGTTTTACAATGCGGACGCCGAAAATCCGATAAACGCCGACTGCAAGTTTGCGGAAATAACCTTCGGGACGTTATCGCAGGCGGACGGAACGGAATTCTATTTTTCCGGCGGCTCGGCAGGCTATGAGGAAATAGACGTATCCGACGGGGAAGGAATTTGGTATATGCCCGCGTTCGGTATCGGTTATTATGTGATAGAGGATTGATGGCACTGAAAATTTTAACGCCCGACGAAATGTGGCGCGGTTTCAAAGAGGACGGTTCCTTTGCCGTTATAGATGAAAAAGTCAGCGTAAAAGCCGATTTTATCACCGAACACCTTCTGACCTTCGTTTCCGAAACGGTAGACGACGGCGATATTACCGTGTCCGTCAGGTGCCTTTTGCCGGAAAATTATTCCGCGGTTGCGTTGGTTATCGAGGATTATAAAAAATCTGCCGACGAAGAGTTTATTGCGGAGCTTTTGAAAAGCGGGCTTGCGGTGGCAATTCCCGATTATTCCGACAGATATAAAAGCGGAACCTCGTTTACTCCTCTCACCGCGTACCTTGCGGAGGACACCCGCGGCGACAGACTCTACGAGGTCAACGAATCCGCAAAGGACAGCTGCCAGTTCATCTATGCCAAGATGGTGCGGAACACCGCAACCCTCATCAAGAACAGGTTCGGAGCGGACAAATTCCTGTTCGTTTCCGTAGGAGATTCTGCGGAGGTCGCCGTGACCTGCGCCGCAACGGACAAACGTGCCGTAGGTCTTCTGATGCTGAACGGGTTCGGATATTACGAGTTTAACGATTTGAACGTTTTCGGAGAAACCAAAGAAGCGGTTTACGACGAAAAGCTTTTGAGCTGGATGTCCGGAGTTTCCGCGGTCGCGTATACGCAGTACGTCCGCTGTCCCGTGCTTATCGCTGTCGGGACCAACAGCAACCGCTGCGATATGGACAGGCTGTCCGGCTTTACCTCGCGAATGAACGACGCGACGGTAAGCGTCGTTCTCTCGGCGGGCGCCAAAAAAACCGTCGATTACGACGGGTTTAAAACGGTAAAGAACTGGATTACGAGAATACTTTCCGGTTTAACTCTTCCGAGAATTCCGGATTCGAGGCTGTTCGTGAGCCGCGACGGCACGGTTTATACAGAGGTTGCGGTCGACACCTCGGCGATAATCGAAAAGGTGGAGGTTTATTATTCGACAGGGGAGTATAACCGCCGTTTCAGGGGCTGGCGTAAGGCGGCTTGTATGTCCATTGCCCACGGAGAATATATGGCGACTATCCCGCTCTGCTCGGAAACCGACCCCGTTTTCGCTTACGCGCAGGTGACCTATATCGACGGAACCACGCTATCTTCCTACGTTTCCCATATCGAAGCTAAGGAACAGAAGGTTAAGCCCACGGCGGTGCCGTCGAGGCATATTGTCGTGGAAAGCGGGCGTTCCTTCGACTGCTTCGCCATTGACAGAACGGCGGATATCGTCGTTTCGGAAGAAAAAATCGCCACTTCAAGCAGCTTAGGGCTCAAAGGGGTTGCGGCAAAAAAGGGCGGGCTTCTGACCTTCGTCATTGCCGAAGCCGCGAAAACAGCCGACAGCGAGATGCTTCAGATAGACGTTTTCAGCGAGAAGGGAGTAAGCGTCGGCATAGAGCTGGAAGCCTTGGAGGACGGAGCCGTCGAAACCTATACCGCCTATTGTCAGGTGCTCGGTTCCACTCTCTGTTTTTCTCCGGTAAGACTTACCGCCGTAGACTTCAAAAACGCTGACCTTAAACCGCTCGAGGGCTGGCACAACGTCAGAAGTCTCAAGGTTTTAACGCCGACGGTTGCAGTAGGGAATATAATTTTCGTATGAAAGCAAACGTTAAGAACATCCTTATAACCTTACTCGTTTTCGTCATCGTAACCTCGGTGGCGGTTATAGTTACGGGAATTCTGTTCGCCATCGTTCCGATAAACGGAGAGAGTATGCACCCGACCGTAAGAGACGGGGATTTCGTTTTCATACTGAAGGTTGGGTCGTTCAAAAGGGGCGACGTCGTGGTTATAGAGAACCCTAACGCGGATGGGAACGCCGAAAGACTCCTGAAAAGGATTATCGCCGTCGAAGGCGATACGGTTGAGACGCGCTTCGTTGACGGTGAGGAAAGGTATTTCGTAAACGGCGAAATGCTGGACGAGCCCTACGTGAACAACGGGCAGGAGGCGAAGGGAAGACAGCCTATGATTACCGTTCCCGAGGGGCGCTTTTACTACCTCGGCGACAACAGAAGGGTGTCCGCCGACAGCTATTCGTCCTCGGTAAGCGGCTCGAAGCTCGGCTATATGGACCATATCGTCGGAAAAGTGCTTTTTAAGGGCAATTTCAAGGAGTTCAGTTTTGCCGGAGTTTAATTCGGCTTTTTTCTACAAAAACAGCTATTTTCAAGCGGATATTTTAATCTAAAATAGGGCTATGGCTAAATTTAAAAGGCTGGTGCCTTATTTTTTTTACGCCGCGGCGTTGTTTGCTTTTTCGGCGGCGGAATCGACCCTTCCCGTGCGCCCGTTTGCGCTCGGCTTTTTTCTCGCTCTCGTCTATTCGAGGCAGAACGTCATAATTCTCGCGCCGGTATACGCCGTCGCCGCGATAGTCTTCGATTTGTCCGTCGCCTCCGCGGTTTACGCAACGGTTCCCGTAGCCGTTGTCGTCGGAGCGTCGTTTTTCCATTATAAGCTCAACCGTCCCATGAATATCGCCGCGCTTAACGCTTACGTTCTTCTGTCCGCGGCGCCCATGTTCGCGTTTATAAGTCCCACCGTGGAATCCGTCCTTCTGACGTCCGCGACGGTCGTCGGCAACCTGTTCACCGCAAACGTTGCCGTCATTATGCTTTACGCTGTATCGGTAAGGGGGTTAAGATACAGACTGTCGCCGCAGGAGGTCATGTCGGTCATGCTTTTTGCGGCGGCTCTTTCCCTCAGCCTCGTAAGAATAAACGTTTTCGGATTTCCGCTTCTGCCGCTCGCGGCAGTTCCCGTAATTGCGCTGTCCCTTTTCGGCGGCGGAATTTTCCCGCTCGTTTCGGGAGCGGTAATCGGCGCGGGAGCCGCTGTCGGAGCGCTCGATATGGCTTTCGTCGGAGTGTATTTTCTAATGGGGTGCGGCGCTGCGGCAGGCTTTAAGCATCCCGTTTTCGCCGCTCTCTTTACCTTCGGCGCCTTTTCCGTCGGGCTGTTCCTTCAGGGGCTTATAGAGCAGTATCTCTATCTCGTTTCGGCTGGAGTGGGCACGGTCGTATATATCGCGTCCTATAAATTCACCTCTCCGTCGCTTGCAGCTGTTGCCGCCGTTCAGAGAAGGGAACAGGGCGGTCGGTTCCTCATCAACAGAACGAGGCTCGACGTGGCGCAAAAGCTTTCCAATCTGTCGACGGTATTTTCCGATATGGAAAACACTCTTAAGGAGGACGCGGAGCCGGCAGCTTCTGCGGGAAGCCTGAGAGCCGTGGACGGAGTAAAGCGCGACACCTGCGCAAAATGCGCGCGAAGAACGGAGTGCGAGGCAGCTTTAGGGGGTGACACTTCCGTGGTCGTAGCTGATTTGGTCGACGCCGCGGAGAGAAGGGGCAAGGCGACTATTCTCGATACCACGCCGTTTCTGTCCTCCCGTTGCGGCAACATAAATATCATGATTGACAGCGTCAACCGCTGGGTGGAAAGAGTAAGAAACCGTGACGACGCAGAGAGAAAACAGCGCGGAATGGAGGACATGCTGTCCCGTCAGATGGGAAGCGTTTCGGGTATTTTAGAAAACCTCAGGCAGGACGTAGAACAGCCGGTGTCTTACGATATGCGCCTTGAAAGAAAGCTCATTGACGAATTGCAATACAGAGACGTCAGAGCCGTCGAAGCAATAGTATATAAGGAGAAGGACGGGCTCTGCCTGACCCTCATCGTTGCCGCGGGCGACGAGAACAAACCTCAGCTTTTGGATACCGTTAATAAAGTATTGGGAGCCCGAATGTGCGAAAACCGACGGGTTCAGACCATTAAGGGTAACGTAACTCTCAACTTTATAAAGGAACCCGCGTACTCCGTGGTATACGGCTCCTACGGAGTTCCGAAGGACGGAAAAGTGTCGGGAGACGTATCGGACGCGGTTTCTCTCGGGAGGGGGAAAGTGATGATAATTCTATCCGACGGAATGGGCAGCGGCAAAAAAGCCAACAGGAATTCCCTGCTTGCCGTCAGAATGATTGAAGGCTTCTATAAGGCGGGCTTCAGCCACGAGGCGGTGACGGACGCCGCTTCCGGACTTCTGACCCTCAGGGGCGGAGAGGAGTTCAACGCCGTCGACCTCGCGGTCGTCGACCTTGAGACGGCGGAGACCGACTTTATTAAGCTCGGCGGGCGGGAAGGCTATATTTTAACCGGCGGCACCGTCGATGAAGTGCCCTGCGGTTCCCTTCCGATAGGTATCGTCGAGGACGTAACGCCAAGGATTGTCAGGCGCACGCTTTCCGACGGCGACGTGTTCGTTATGATGTCCGACGGAGTGGCTGATATTATGGATAACGAGAAGGTTACCGCAATTTTAACCTCGGAAAATTCCTTAAATCCCAACCTTATCGCCAAGGATTTGGTGTCTAACGCCTTGGCTCTCGGCGGTCACGAGGACGATATGAGCTGCGTCGTCGGACGCATTTTCCGCCGCGCCGGTTGATTTCTCTAAATTTTCATGTTAAATCCCTTGTATTATTTAGGCAATTACTTTATAATTACTTATTATAATGTCAATAATATGCTCGTGCGTTATGTGCGCGCGAGGTTCCATAAAGGGAGTGTCTATGAAAAAGACTATCGTCGCAACGCTTTTGATTATCGTTATTTTAGCCGCAAGCCTGACGGGCTGTACGTTTATCAGAGCCAACGAACAGCGTCAGCTCGAACAGACTCTTATCGTCGTCGAAAAGGACGGGCTCAAGCTGTCCGTTACTCAGATGGAGCTCATCGATAATATCAACAGCTCGGTCTACAATTACGTTCAGTACGGAATGACCGTCGAACAAGCCATAAATTACGTTATCGAAGGGCGCGTCCAATCCAAAATTCTGGTTATCGAGGCAATGCAGTATCTGCCGACCGTTGAGAGAAGACGGGCGGTTCAGAGAAACGCAACCGTAACTAAACCCGAGGACGTTTTAACTTACGCCGAATATTGCGAGGCGATAATTGCAGTAAACAATCAGATTCAGGATTCCATAGACAACTACGTCAAGGAATACGAGGATAACCTTAAGAAAACCGAGGTTACCAACGCTTCCAAAAACAACGTGGAGAAAATAGAGATTGAGTCGGGACTTAACGAAGAATATATCGTCGGAGAGTCCTTAGCCCTCGACGACCTTAAGCTTCGTATCGTCTATAAGGACGGAACCGAAGCGGTAATTCCGGTAATTTCCTCTATGGTAGACACGGAGTTCTCTTCCCAGAGCGCCGGAGATTTCGAGCTAATCCTCGCTCTGGACGTTAACGTGGAAAAGGACGGCGTCGTCGAAACCGAAAAGATTAAGACCGAAAACGGCAAGTATACCGTTAAGGCTGCGCCTACCGTCAAGACGACTACGCTCGACGACGAAAATTACAATCCGCACAGCCATTCCAATGCCTACATCGACAGCATCCGCTATATGACCGAGGCGGAATTGAGAACGTGGGTCACCGGCAACGAGGCTAAAAAGTACGATTACAACAACGGAAAGGGTGTCGTTCCTACACCCATCGACCTCGAGGCGATGCCCACAGCAGACATGTCCGCCGCCGAAAAGGACGCCTGGAGACGCTTAAAAACCAACCTTACCACCAACTACAGAAGTCCCGAATACTATTACCGCTCCAACTTCGAGTCGCAGGTTCTGTCCGCGCTTCAGCACGAGCTCTATCAGAACGTGGACGAGGAAATTGCGTCCGACGGAGATTTCAACGCAAGCGTTCTGGAGCAGTTCTCCGCGCTTTCCGCCCAGGACAGCGTCAAATACGAGCGCATGACCGTAAAAGACAGAAAGTCGGCGTTTATTTCGGCGATTTCCTCAAGTCTCGAATCTCTCTACTTCTGCCCCTCGGTGGAAAACCTCAACGAATACTATTACGTGCAGCACGTTTTGTTTAAATTCGACGACGAAACCTTCAATTTTATCAAAGCCAACAACCTCGACCCCATTAAGGATAAGAAGGAATTCGAGAAGCTCGTTTCCCGTCAGAAGGTAAGAGAGGCTAACCCGCTTTACGACGCAAGCTACGAATGCGGCGCGGAGCACTTCGACGAAGACGGTAACTATATCGCCAATCCCGAAGGTTGCAAGTTTAATGTCTCTGAATATCTCAATCTCGGAAAGAGCAATTATCAGTATATGATAGACCATCCGGACGGACAATACTACTGCCCGTCGGTCGCCTATCTCAGGAACGAAACTCCTGTTACGGATGTTCTCGCCGAGTTCGCCGACGCCCTCGCCACGGCAAAGAGCCTTAACGATACGCAGAAATTAAAGGAAACCTTTGAATGGTTCATTTACCGCTTCTCCGACGTCAACAGCGGCAGCTTCAACAACGACCTCGGTTACCTTATAACCCCCGATAAATCCGATTCCTCGCTTGTCGACGGCTTCTACGCCTTCGGCAAACTGCTCGGTGCGCAGGCGGAATATAAGGCGGAGAACGAAGGTATCTACACCGTTTCGGATGAGGTTATCAATGGAAACGGACAATACGGCGCATACGTCATGAAATACCAAAGCAAAGGCGGCAACGCATTGCAGTACGTTGTGGGGACCGACAATTCCTCTTACGCAGGTATCCACGTTTTAATGCTTCAGAAAGTGCCGTTTACCACATCCGCGGACTGGAACTACGAAAGCTTCGTAAATTCCGCCAACGACAAGACGATTTCCAAAGCCTTGGCAGACGGAATAATCTCTACGCGCCGCTCCACTGCATACAGCAACTTCACTTCCGAAAAACTCAAGGACTACGACGAGAGAGAGGACGTAACCGTTACCAAAGAGGAAAAGAAAATCAAATCGCTCATCTCTCAGTATACCGGTTCGTAATAACGGTTTAAAAAGGATGCAAAAGCCCGACTGATATCACAGTCGGGCTTTTTTGTTGCAGCTTGTCATTGCGGGACTATGGAATAAAATTAAGGCGGTGCTGCGCACCTAATTGTTAATATATTATTAAGCACTGGATTGCTTTGTCGCTACGCTCCGCGCAATGACAGTCTATGACAGCCGCTTCCATCGTCATTGCGAGACTTCAGTCGAAGCAATCCAGTGCTTTAATAAAATACCTTATTTATTTGCGGGAGGTGCTTCGAGGGGCTGGATTGCCGCGTCACTTCGTTCCTCGCAATGACGATTTAAATTACTTATCCTCAAGAATCGTTGCCGTGGGACGCCCTTTGCAATCGCGAAACAAAAAGTACGTATCATAAACAAAAAAGGCAACGGAAATATTCCGTTGCCTTTTGCCGTTATACCGATGTTTGTTTTAGCCGTTAAACGCTTCCCATTCCTTGCGGTTTACGAGCGAGCGGTAGGTTAAGAGCACGGCTATTATTGCCGCTACAATAACCGCTATGACTGCCGCTATAAGCATGGTGGTCAGAGAGGTCATGAGATTCAGCTGATATACTGCCGGAACTGCCGTAGAAATGGAATCCGAGAAGGCTTCGGTTTCCAGATACTCGTCGGTGGTGAGGTTTATCGAAATAATCAGATTGTTGAGTTTTGTGGAAATATTCTCAGCCTGTTTGGTTGCGGACGCCTTGTTTTTAGCGATAGTTTCTTCGTCGGCGACAGTATTGTCGGGGTCGAGGTTGGCTTTGAATTTCTCTATTCTGTCTTCAAGGTCCGCGAGGTCTCTCTGATAATTGGTGAGGTTGACCTGTGCGGTGGTCTTGCGGGTGACCAGCTCGTCGTATTTTGCGGAGGGAGTGGAGAGGAACATGCCGTTCGCTCCGTTTTCTCCCTGAACGTAGATTGCGCCGTTATTGTATTCCTCAATGGAGCCCGAAAGAGATTCGATAAGGGCTTTCGTAGAATCGATTTGGTTGTTGAGCCTGACCTTTTTGGCTTCGAGGCTTTTAATGATAGACGCAGGATTGTTCGTAATACCGTTGTTTGTGACGTGATTTTCAAAAATCGCAACGTCCAAATCTCTCAGGAGCTCTACGGAATTGATGAGGTCGTTGAAGGAAAGGGAGGTTTCCGAGCTTCTGAAATTGGGTGCGCTCTGAGCCTTGTTCTCGAGGTACATGAGTATTGTGGAAATACGGCTGCTGAAGACGTCGTACATATCGACGAAATCGTATTCTTCGAGGTTGATGCTCGGAGCAATCGTTGCGAGGATGTTGTCCTCTGAGTAGGTTTCCTTAAAGTATTCGACGTAGCTTGCGACAATCTTGTTGAGAAGGGCGGGAGCCGTTTTCTTGTCGAGCCCGCACTTTTTAAGGTCGGAAATAGTCAGTCTGTAGCGCGACGGGAAATAGGTTAAGTCGTTGAGCTGGGTGAGCTGAGTAACGTCCTTTTCGGCAATGGAATTTATAATGAGTATCTTCTGCATTATGTCGTCGGGAACGATTCCTTCTATCGTAAGATTGTCGATTATTTCGTTCTGATATTTCACGTCGATATCTATGCCGTCGTTTCTGAGCATGGCGATTGCGTTGGAAACGACGTTAGAGGACTTGATTTTGGATACGTCAAAGGTCCTTCCGAACGGGTCTTTGCCATCTTCGATGCCCTTGAAGTTGAAGTCAACGAGAGTTTCCGCAGTGGCGTTGTCTTTGTAAGTTGCAAGAATTACGCTGCCGGAGATGAGGGCGACGAGGAGAATTGCCGCGACGCAAAGAATAAGCATTCTCACGCCGGATTTTTTCAGAAGCCAGAACAGCTTTTTGAAAGTAAATTCGCCGTTCTGTTCTTTAATTTCGGGTACTTGTCCCATAATGCTAGGTTACCTCTCTTTATTATAATAAACGGTATTTAGTACAGTATAGCATATACAAAATATAAGAAACAAGTATTTTCTCGGAATTAAAGTTTTATAAAGCGACAAATAGCGAGCGAAAACGCCATAGAGCGGCGTTTTCGCCGGATTGCAGCGCGATTGATTTATCCGGCGGAAAATTGCGGGTTTACACAGAAAATATGCTCAATGAGGTTGGCTTCGGTCAAATAATGTTATATAATAAACTTATGTCTATATCTATTTGTCCTTTGGGAAGCGGTTCCAAAGGCAACGCCACAGTCATAAGATGCGGCGAAACCGTCGGACTTATTGACGCAGGGCTTCCGTTCTGTACGCTAAAGGCTCGTTTGGAGAGCGTGGGAATTCCGACGGGCACGCTTTCCTTCGTGGTTCTGACGCATGACCACGACGACCATATCGCGGCTTTATCCGAGCTCGCGACGGCTTACGACGTTCCCGTTTACGCTAACGAGGAAACCATGCGGGCGGTAAGGCTCAAAAAGGAAATTCCTTTGAAGAACGCCATGGAAATCAGCGAAATGCCGTTTTATATCGGGGCTCTCGAGTTTGAGCCCTTCAAGGTGTCTCACGATGCGGCTAACCCGTTCGGATATTCGGTAAACGACGGCTTTTCGAGGTTCAGCTACGCGACGGACCTGGGAATTATGACGGACAAGGTTTTCGATGCGTTTACGGAAAGCTCTCTGGTCATGCTGGAAAGCAATCACGACCGCGAAATGCTTTTCGGCGGTAAATACCCCGAGTTTCTGAAGAGAAGAATCTGGGGCGGGAGGGGACATCTCTCAAACGACACGTGCGCCCAAACCGTGGTGGGGCTGGCGGAAAAAGGAGTGAAACACGTGGTTTTATCCCATCTTTCCGAAGAGAACAATTTGCCCGAGCTCGCATATTTCACTACGGCTTCCGCTCTCAGGGAGTGCGGGGCGACGAAAGAGGACGTTCGGCTGACGGTCGCAAAGCAGCATTACGTGACGGGCTTTATCGAGGTTAAGTAGTATGGTCGGGCCTTGCGAAAAGAAAACCTGCCTGAGCCCCTTCGACGCGGCTGTTCTCATAGCGTTATCGCTCGTTTTCGGGACGGTTTTATCGACGCTGGCGTTTATTCCGATGCCCGAAAACATCCGCGCGTTCCTGTCGTATGCGGCGGTGCAGGCGGCAATCCTCGCCGTACTCTTTATATATATAAAGATAAGGAAGCAGCCGGTTTCCGTCCTCGGAGTTTCGGAAAAACCGAAGCCAGCAGCACTTGCTCTCACTCCGGTCATGGCAATAGGGGCAATCGCGCTGTTTATGATTGTGAACTATATCGCGGTGTACGTTTACGCCGCTTGCGGCATAGAAACCGCGGTTGCCGCTCCCGCGTGGGACAGGTGGGAGAACGTAGTTCTCGGTATCCTCACCATGTGCGTTTTACCCGCCTTCGGAGAGGAGCTGCTGTTTCGGGGCGCGGTGCTCGGGGCTGAGAGACGGTTCGGAGACAAAAAGGCGATAATTACCGTAGCGGTGGTTTTCGCGCTTTACCACTTCAACCTCGCGCAGACCTGGTATCAGCTGTTCTACGGCACGTTCCTCGCGTTTATCGTCGTAAAAACCGACAACGTGTGGTACGCGGTGTCCCTTCACTTCTTCAATAACCTGTTCGTTCAGCTCTTGTCGCTCATACCGTCTATAGGCGCGCTGGACGTTTTCAGCTGGGCGAACATGGGAATACTTTTGTCGATTTCTTTGGGCGGCGCGGGCATTCTGTCAACGTCGGGGCTGCTCTTCCTGAGAACGGTAGGGGATAAAAAGCTTTCCGGAAAAACGGCGGAAGCCGACGCGGTAACTCTTAAAGCCGACAGAACGGCAAATTGCGCTTTAATCGGCGGACTGGCAATTATATGGATAATAACAGTAATAATCTCACTTACGGGGGCGTTATGACGAAAACCGCAAAAACAGGACTTATATATTTTATATCGACGGTGCTGTTGCTATTGAACCGCACTATAAACAGTCTTTATCCGCTGTCGGATAACTGGAGCGGCTGGCTCTATTCCGTAACCTCTCAGATACTCATTATGTTCGTGCTACCTACGGTGCTTTACATGATAATGATAAAGAGAGACGGCAGCCTGTGGCAGGACGTGAATATCCTTCCTAAAAAGAAGCTCAATCCCGCGGTTTGGGGATTGGTTATTGCGGCCGTTCCGTTGTTCATTTTCCTGACCCGCTGCATCTCCGTTCTTTGGAACGGACTGCTGCTCCCGATTGTGGGATTTACCTCGGTGTCGGGAGTCGGAACCATATATTCCGAGCCGTCGGTTCTCGTGATGGAGCTTTTAACCGGCGCGTTGCTTCCCGGCTTCTGCGAAGAGTTTTTCAACCGCGGGCTCCTCAATATGAGCATTTGGGATACTAAAGACGATAATGTGAGGGCAATAATCATCGGCGTGGTGTTCGGACTTTTCCATATGAACGTACAGCAGTTCGGATACGCGATATTCGGAGGGTTCGTGCTCGGATTCCTTTTCGTCAAGACCAAAAACCTTTGGGCGGGCGTAATTTTACACGTCGCCAACAACGCCTGGAATACGATTTGCGACTACGCCGACCAGAAGGAGCTCGCGCTCGGAGCGTTATACAACAGGGTCTGGGATTTCATGACCTCGAGCGTGCTCGTTCTTCTGGTGCTGACCGTCGTTGCGGCGATGGCGCTTGCGTCAGTCGTTGCGTTAATCGGAAGACTGGCGGATAAAAGCCCCGAGCGGAGTAAGGCAACCGGTGCGGATACTGTCGAAGAGCCGAGGGAGAGAAGCTTTGCGGAAACCGTATTCGGGTTTGTCAAGCAGGAAAATACGGCGGCTCCTGAAAGTACGGCCAAAGCTAAGTTTTACGAATACGGCTTTCTCGTCGCGGCGTTGGTCGTCATGGCGGTCGCGACGCTGGCAACCTTTATCTGGGGTCTCGTGAGATGACGGATACCGAGCTTATGGCGCTTGCTTTGGAGGAAGCCTCCGCCGCGGCTCTTGCGGGAGAGGTTCCCGTCGGGGCGGTTCTTGCAAAGGACGGAGAGCCCGTCGTAAGATGCGGTAACATGAAGGAGCGCAGCGGGCTGTCAACGAGGCACGCCGAGCTCGCCGCAATCGAAGAGGGCATGAAGCTCTTCGGAAAATACCTTTACGACTGCACTCTTTACGTAACTCTCGAGCCCTGCGCAATGTGTTCGGGAGCTATAATCAACGCGAGAGTGGGGCGCGTGGTTTTCGGGGCGTTCGACCCGAAGGCGGGGTGCGCCGGCAGTCTCTACAATCTTTTGGAGGATAACCGTTTCAATCACCGCCCCGAGGTTTCGGGCGGAGTGGAAAAGGAAAAATGCGGCGAGATTTTAAGCGCGTTTTTCAAGGAAAAGAGAGGACGAAAATGAAGCTTATAGTAGGTCTCGGAAACATAGGAAAGGAATACGAAAACACCTTCCACAATATGGGGTTTCTGGCAGTCGACGCTCTTGCTGAAAAAATCGGGGTTTCCCTCAGAAAAACCGAGTGTTCCGCTACGACCGGTGCGGGGAAAATCGGAGCGGAAAGAGTTATTCTCGCAAAGCCGACTACCTATATGAATCTGTCCGGCGGAGCAGTCAAAAGTCTGCTCGTCAAATATAAAGCAAATCCCGAGGACGTGATAATTATATACGACGATATCGACCTTCCGCGGTTTAAGACGAGGGCAAGGGAAGCGGGCAGCGCGGGGACGCACAACGGCATGCGCGACGTGGTTCTCAAATGCGGCACCACGGAGATAAAGAGAATAAGAATAGGTATCGGAAGAAACGAGGGCGAATTGAAGGATTTCGTGCTGTCTGCCTTGACTAAATCGGACAGAGAAACCTTTAAAACGGTTTTCGGTAAGGTAGCCGACGCGCTGTCGGAGTATATCGCGGACGGAGATTTCCCCCGCCTTATGAGGACGCTTAACGCATAGCACACAGTATGGACGACATTCTTAGACCGGAAAACTATCCCGATTTGGCGGAGTTTAAGAAAGCGGTTGACGACGCAAAAAGCTGCGTCGTCTTTTCCTCTACGGAATATGCAAAGTATCATATGACGGCAATGCTCGGAAGACCGTTTCTCTTTATCGCGCCGGATATGACCGAGGCGAGACGGGCCGCCCGCGCGCTTTCGGAGTTTACCGGACGTGAGGTGGTATATATTCCCGAAAGAGAGGACCCGTTAAAGCCCGTAGCTCCGGTATCGAACGCAACTAAAAAAGAGAGAATAGCCGCCTTAGGCGCGCTCCTTGACGGAAGAGCCTTCGGAGCGGTCACGACCGTTGAGGGCGCGTTGCAGTATCTGCCTCCTAAAACGGAATATGCTGAGCTGTTTCAGACCGTTAAAACGGGACGGGATTACGACCGCGACGGTTTGTGCGAAAAGCTTGTGGCAGCCGGCTACCGCCGTGAGGACACTGCGGAAAGAGAGGGCGTTTTTACCGCGCGCGGCGACAGAATAGAGGTGTGGTCGTACGACGCTCCCGCTCCGGTGAGAATAGAATTTTTCGGAGACGAGGTGGAGAGCATAAAGGAATTTGCGCCGGATACCAAGCTTTCGTATAAAACCCTCGACAGCATTACTCTATCCCCTGCAATTGACTTTTTAGTACCCCGAAATAAAGAAGAAAACACCCTAAAACGCGTTTTGAGCAAACAGCGCCTTGCAAAAAAGCGCATGGCGGAGGTGTTGCAGAGCATGGTTGACGCCATAACCCTCGGGTCGAATACCGGTGCTTTGTATTATATCGCGCCTCTTATTTCCGGCGGGCTTTCTACGGTTTTCGATTATATATCCGGCAGAGCCGTCGTGGTTTATTCGGACGTTAAAGCCTGCGACGACAGACTGCGGCTTTTCCTTAATAATTATTACGGGCGCGTGAAGAGCTTTACGGACGCGGGAGAGGCGTATTCCGAGCAACGCGCCTCTCTTCTCAATCGCGAGGAGCTGTATCAAAGAGCTACCGGTTTTGTAAAAGTCGGGTTCGGTCTAATAACCTCTTCCTGTCCTGCGTTTCTTCCGGAAGCCGTGTTTTCCATAAAATCGCTTGCCGTCCCGAGATACACCTTAAACCGCGCGATGCTCTTTGCCGACCTTAAAAATTACGCCGTAAACGGAGCGACGGTTGCGATATACGCGGGCAGCGCATTTACGGCGGAACGGCTCTCCAAAGACCTGATGGAGGAGGGGCTTGCCGTTCCGGTAAAGGACGCTCCCGAGCACGGGGCGCTGACTATCGTTTCCGCAGAGCTCTCGCACGGCTTCATTTATCCCAAGGAAAAGCTCGTCGTAATAGGCACCGGCGACGTCGTAAGAAAAACCGAGGTACGCGACAAGCCTTCCCGTAAAAAGCGCGAAAACTTCATCGTCCCTAAAGTCGGGGAATACGTCGTCCACGAAAGGTACGGAATAGGAATTTCCGAGGGCATAAAAAGCGTGGAGACCTCTTCGGGCGTCAAGGATTTCTTTATCATATTATATAAGGACCAGGACCGACTCTACGTTCCGACCGACCAGATGGATTTGGTGGACCGCTGGTCGGGAAGCGGCACGCCTACAATTTACCGTCTTGGAGGAAGGGAGTTCGAGCGGCTCAAGGAAAGGGTCAAGGAATCCGCCAAGAAAATGGCAATCGACCTTCTGAAGCTCTACGAACGGAGGGAACGCGCCACGGGCTTTAAATACAGTCCCGACACTCCTTTTCAGAAGGAGCTCGAGGACAGCTTCGAGTTCGAGGAGACCTCCGACCAGCTTTCCGCAATCGCCGATATTAAAGAGGATATGGAATCGGGAAGGGTCATGGACCGCCTTCTTGCGGGAGACGTGGGCTACGGAAAGACCGAGGTTGCGATACGCGCGATGTTCAAAACCGTATGGGACGGCAAGCAGGCGGCGCTTCTTGCACCGACGACCATTCTCGCTCAGCAGCACTACAACAATATTTCCGCGAGGCTCAACCGCTTCGGCATAAAGACGGTGTTGCTGTCCCGCTTTCAGACGGATGCGGAAATCAAGGAAGCGGTTGAGAAAATCGCCTCGGGCGAGGCTCAGATAACCGTCGCCACTCATAGGCTCTTATCAAAGGACATTGCGTTTAAGGATTTGGGGCTTCTCGTTCTCGACGAGGAACAGCGCTTCGGCGTGGAGCACAAGGAGAAGCTGAAAACCATGAAGACCAACGTCAACGTTCTGACGATGTCCGCGACTCCCATTCCCCGAACGCTCCACATGGCGCTTGTCGGTATACGCGATATATCCGTTCTTGCCGAGCCCCCGAAAAACCGTCTTCCCGTCGAGACCTACGTTACGGAATATTCCGATTCGCTTGCGGTGGACGCTATAAAGCGCGAGGTTTCGCGTGACGGGCAGGTTTTCGTACTCTTTAACGACACCAAGAGAATAGTCGGTTATTACCGTCATCTTCAGTCGCTTCTTCCCGACGTTCCGATGATTTACGCTCACGGACAGATGGAAAGCGGCGACCTCGAAAACAGAATACGCCTTTTTTACGAAAAGGAAGCGAGGGTAATGATTTCCACGACGATAATCGAAAACGGTATCGACATTCCGGACGCGAACACCCTTATCGTTCTCCATTCCGACAAACTGGGGCTTTCCGCTCTCTATCAGCTGAAGGGGCGCGTGGGGCGGTCGGGAACTTTGGCTTACGCTTATTTCACCGTTCCGGAAAACAAGGTCGTTTCGGGAAACGCCGAAAAACGCTTGTCGGCTCTTCTCGAATGCACCGAGCTCGGAAGCGGCTTTAAGCTCGCGGAACGCGATTTGGAAATAAGGGGTGCAGGGAACGTTCTCGGTCGGGAGCAGCACGGCAATATGGAAAAGGTGGGCTACGACCTCTATATGCGCCTCGTCAAGGAGTCCGTCGCAGAGGCGAGAGGGGAAACGGCGTTATCGGCGCGGGAAGTCGACCTGAATATCGACGGAGACTGCACCGTTCCCAAGGAGTATATCGCCGACGCGGACGGAAGAATTACCGCCTTAAAAAGAGCCGCCGAGCTCTCCGGTAAAGAGGAGAGACTGGAATATCTCAAAGAGCTCACCGACGTATACGGAGCCGTCCCCGAAAGCGTGATGAATCTGGTCGATAAGGGCGTTATCAAAAACCTCGCGAAAAAGCTCGGAATAAAAACCGTAACGATAGGCAGACAGACCAGCGTGGAATTTTACGGCTCAGACATCTTAGGGAACGCTTCTCTTATGGACGCAATTTCCGAAAACGCAAAAAAACTCACTTTGTCTTTCGACAAAATTCCTTATATTATATTCCGTTTGGGTGACCGTTCTCAGCGCGAAAGGATACGCTTTATAAGGGGATTTCTGGAGCGCGCAGCGGGCTGAAAAAATTCCCCGAAAAATTTATAATTTGTTGTTGACACTCTATTTATGTTGTGGTATATTGTTTGAGCACCCACAATATATTGTGTTGAGCGAAAGTTATGGAGGAAGGCAGAAAAATGTTAAAAGTTGTGAAAAGAGACGGCAGATTGGTCAATTACGACATATCCAAAATAGTCAAGGCGATTGAGAAGGCTATGATATCCGCAGGCCGCCGCGACGTCGGAGAGAGCCGGAAGCTCGCCGAAAGAGTGGAAGAGCTCGTGACCAGAAATTTTACGGACACCAATCCTACAGTCGAGGATATACAGGATACCGTCGAAGCCGTTCTCATGGCTGCCGGATACGCTTACGTTGCCAAGAAATACATTCTTTACCGCGCAGAGAGAACCAAAGCAAGAGAGCTTAACTCCAACCTTATGAAAATATACGACGAGCTTACCTTCACGGAAGCCGCCGACAGCGATATCAAGAGAGAAAACGCCAACATCGACGGCAACACCGCAATGGGTACTATGCTGAAGTTCGGAAGCGAGGGTGCGAAAGACTATTATTCCAAAAACATTCTTACCGACGAGCAGTCCAAGGCGCATA
>CAYXBO010000002.1:0-4916 GCA_964463195.1 uncultured Christensenellaceae bacterium
CACAACCGCTCGCCGCAGGCGAGTGATTTCACCAAGCCGCAAGGCTTGATTTCACTCACGCGTCAGCGTGAATTTCACCGCCACGCAGTGGCGATTTCACTGCGCCCGCAGCGCAGCGCCGCCGCGCAGCTTAAGCGAGCAAGAGAACGCTTGCCATAACGGCGTAGCCTTTGGCGTTGGGGTGCAACCCGTCGTAGGTGTATTCCGCGTTGAAGTTGCCGTCTGTATCGGTCAAAACCGAAAACATATCGGCGTAAATAACGTGCTTTTCCTCGCAAAGGCGGGACAATTTTTCGTTGATTGCTATGATGTCGGCGTTTTTACGCGAGCCTACCATTTGGGAGTTGACGGAACGGTTGACCGGAAGAAGGGAGCTTACCGTTATCTTCCCAACTGAGCCCGCAATACATTTATCTACGGCAGAGGCAATGTTTCCGACGATAACATCCGCGTCTATTCCGCGGCTGAGGTCGTTGGTTCCGACCAAAATGAGAATTTCGGAAGGGCGGATAGACAGCGCGTTTTCCTCGAGGCGCTCAAGCATTTTATCGGAAGTGTCGCCGCTTATTCCGCGGTTATAGGCAACGGTGGGGGAGCCGTAATAAATTTCTTCCGGAAAGAGCTCTATTATGGAATCTCCGATAAGTACCGTTTGACCGTGCATTGCCGTCTCGTTCAGAAGATTGAAGTTGTCGCGTTTGGTTTGCTTTATTACGTCGTATTCCGTGGAAACGCTTTTATTGCACGCCGCCATTCCGAAAAGACAGAAGCATATAACGGCTAAAATCAACAGTGTGCGCAAAAAAATCTTAATTCTCATAGCTCAATTTTATAATAAATTTTTTAAGTTGGCAATATAAATAAAAAATATTTGACTGCCGCCGCATTCTGTGCTAATATAATCAAGCAAACCGACCTTACGGGGAATTAGCTCAGTTGGTAGAGCGCTTGAATGGCATTCAAGAGGTCAGGGGTTCGACTCCCCTATTCTCCACCAATAGCAAGAAAACCGCCATTTTTGGCGGTTTTTGCTTGTTTTTGCACAATTTTAAGGCAACAAATTGCAATCGGGTACGAAAAGGGTACCTAATAATAGTAATTGTAACAGTAAAAATCAGAAATTAAACTTATCGATTATCTCTTTTTCGCCGTTTGGTAACACGTGCGCATAGGTATTTAAAAGCATTTCGACCGTATGTCCGAGATATTTAGCGACGATTACTGGGGAAACATTTTTTCCGGTTTCAGAGCTTAGCAGAAAGCTTGCGCAGGAGTGCCTCAAGTCGTGCATGCGTATGTCGGGAAGCTCCGCCGCCGCTATGTATCTTTTGAACTTGCGCATTAGGGTATTTTGCACCCATGGTGCAGAGCCTCCGAAAATAAAATCATGCGGCGTTCCTTTTGGTAAGACCGAATATAATTCTCTTAACGGAGTAGGCATTAGAATTGTGCGGTTTGAGTTTTGATTTTTTGGCGTTGTTATCGCCCACGGTTTTCCCGGTTCTTTTTGTGTAATTGATTTTGAAATCGACAGCTTATGCGTTGTCGTATTGTAATCACGCCATTGTAGGGCAAGAGCCTCACTTCGTCTTAAACCGCCATAGAATAGCGTACCAAAATAAGCGCGCTCATAAGGGTCATTTACTACGGATAGGAACTGTTTGAATTGTTCCGTAGTCCATATTGACATTTCTTTTTTTCTTTCAGTATTACGAAATTTATCGACTTTATTTGTGACTACGGGCAAATCATAATATTTGTTCCCAAACTTCAGAATGGAATTTAATAGCGTAAGCAAGTGACATTTATATTTATACGAATATTTGTCAATCGAATGTTGCCAATTTAGAACGTCAAGCGGCGTAATGTCTTTGACGGGTCTGTCCCCAAAGAAAGACACGAGGTGCTTATTGGCTTGGTTGGTTATATCATAAAGAGAGGAAGTTTTAATTCGCTTTGCGCTGTAGTCTATGTAAGCGTTGAAGAGCTGCTCGAAAGTGATATTGTCAGTCTTTACTGTTTTTCCGTTTATATGCTCATTTACATACGCGTAATAAGCCTGTTCGGCTTCGCGCTTTGTATCGTAGCCGGACATTCTTTTGTGGGTCTCGACACCGTATTCTATGAAACGAAAACGGACAGACCACTTACCTTTTGCGTTTTTCGTAAAACTTGCCATTATACTGAAACCTCTGAATTGGCTTTTTGATAACAGTACTGATAAACTTTGGCTGTCGCTTCACAATCTAACATTGCTCTGTGTGAGGGTTCGTTTAAGTTAAGGAATTGTCGAAGCGTATCTAAACTATAACTGGGAACCTTGGACTTAGGGATATATTTTCTTGCAAGGCTCATTGTATCTATAGCTTTGAATTTTTGATTTAGGATACCTTCCCATATACAAGCATTTATTAAAAACCGTATATCAAATCCAACATTATGACCAACAATAATATCATTGCCTATAAAATTCAATATAGTAGGTAGAGCTTTATCGATATAAGGTGCGTCTTTTACCATTTCATTAGTAATATGATGAATTGCGGTTGCTTCGGGTGGAATTTCAGTGTTTGGATTTATTAACATGTTAAAACTTTCGACCGCGATATTATTTCTAAACCGAATACAACCTATTTCAACGATTGCGTCATGACGATAGTTAAGCCCGGTTGTTTCAAGGTCAACAATTACATAATCATCTACGAACTTAGATATTTTTTCAAATTTGAAATCCGATTTATCGATAATTTGCAATATTTCGTCTATCTTTTGGGGTAGGGAACCTTGGAGCTTTGATATTTCATTATAATGGTATTTAAGAGAATCGTTGCCAGTTGACTTATCCTCTAAACCTCGATTTATTTTTTCAGATAACCTACTTATGCGTTTTTTCGTTTTCTCTGTAGGAGAGAAAAAATCTTGGATATTTACAATTTCCAAAGCGTCCTTATATTTGTTTTGTTTTTCAAAAATTATCGCCAGACGTTCAAAAGCCGGCAAAGACGGTGGGAGTGGTTCGCCCAAACTTAAACAGATTGAGGGGAATGAATTTATGTTGAGAAAACAAACTTCTATGCATTTTTCCAACTTTTCGGGATTAGTTTCTCTTTGAGCATATAAATCCTTAATTATTTGAAGTTCTTCAAAATAATGTTTGCTAATCTCCATTGTCCTCAAATATTCAGCCATAAAATCATTTGAATTTTCTTCAATTATAAGCGGGCGTGTAGTGGTTTGTCGACGAGTATTTTTGTTCTTTCTTGATTTGGAAGACTTTGTCTGAAAAAAAGTTATCAATATAACTACGCCAAATATAAGAATTCCTAAAAATATAAACTCCATTTTACACCACTTTAGAAAGGAAACTGACGGCTTTGCCGAGTATTCTGACCTCGACTTTATCGTCGGGCGTAATGTTAATAGGCGCGAAGAGGGGATTTTCCGCACGGAGTTCGATTCCGCTCGCGTACTTGTAAACGCGCTTGAGGGTCGCTTCATTATCAATCAGAACGGCGGCAATCTCACCGTTGTTGACTTCCGATTGCTGTTTAATGAAAACAAGGTCTCCGTCGAAGATACGCGCATTTATCATGCTGTCACCCTTACACCGCAGGGCAAAATCCGCTTTTATTTCTTCGGGCAGCCCTACATATTTCTCAATGTTTTCTTCGGCAAGAATCGGTTCTCCACAAGCGATTGTTCCAAGTAGGGGAACAGGACGAAGATTGGGTAGAGGTTCTATTTCGGGAATCGCTGAAAAGTCAATACTATTCATGTCTAAAGTCTTAAGAATTTTTTCTACAGTATCAACTCTTGGATATTGTGCAAATCCACCAAGAATTTTGCTAACCGCGCTTAGTGAAATTCCCGCCTCTTTTGCGAGCTTCTCATAATTCCACTTTCTTTTTTTAAGTTCTGCCTTAATAGCGTTGATGTCCATAATGCACCTCCGTGAAATAAGTGTAGAAAAATTTTTCCCGTTCGGCAATTATTTTTCAAAAAAAGTCTTGACAACTTCACGAAGATGAATTATCATAAAACCACAATCTTCACGAAAATGAAAATTTACGAGATGAAAAATTTACGTAAATGAAAACGGAGAGTATAAATGCTTAAAAATTTACCTTACGAACTTAAAAAGAAAAAAATCACGCAGACCCAAATTGCGCAGTTCTTGGGGCTGTCAAGGCGGTCACTAAATCTCAAAATTAGTGAACAATGCGAGTTCAAGCGTGACGAAATGATAAAAATTCGGGACGAATACTTTCCCGATAAGACTTTAGACGAGCTTTTTTCAGAATAGGAGGTTAGAGGTATGAACAAGGCTTTTATGGATTACACAGATATGCAAAGGCTGTTTGACTGCGGAGAGGGCGTGGCTCGAAGAATCATTCGAGAGATACGCTCGTTTAACGGTTATAGTCCGCTTCCGAAAGGAAAGGTTTTGATTTCAGAGTACGAAAACTGGATGGCGAACCGCGGCAAACCTGCGAATTAAGCAATTAGCACGGCACACGACGCTTGCAACGTCGTGAACTGAATACCCTCACCCCTGCGTGTTTGTGTGTGTTTTAAGCGCAGGGGAGAGAGGGACAAGGAGGTTGGGAATGAAAAAACAAAAAGACGATTTCAAGAAGCTTTTAATAGCATTATGGCTTTACATATTTTCACTTTAAGAGGAGGTAATAACAGTGAAATTCAAACTTACAAACAACACGAAGAAACTTTTCGGCAGAACGCTCTATCAGATTGAGAGCCTTATCAATTTCGGAACCGTTAAGGTTGGCGATTTGGGCGGCTACATAGAAAAGGAAGAGAACCTGTCGCAAGCCGGCGACGCGTGGGTTTCCGGCGACGCGTGGGTTTCCGGCGACGCGTGGGTTTCCGGCAACGCGGAGGTTTACGGCAACGCGAAG
>CAYXBO010000002.1:5016-33648 GCA_964463195.1 uncultured Christensenellaceae bacterium
GTGGGTTTCCGGCAACGCGGAGGTTTACGGCAACGCGAAGGTTTCCGGCAACGCGAAGGTTTACGGCGACGCGGAGGTTTCCGGCGACGCGTGGGTTTACGGCGACGCGGAGGTTTCCGGCGACGCGTGCATCTTATGGGCTACCAAGCTCGGATCTCGCCTCGGCACGACAACAGCGTTCAGAAACAAAGAGGGAGGTATAACCGTAACATGCGGGTGCTTCATCGGAACGCTTGAAGAGTTTGCCGCGAAAGTAAAACAAACTCACGGGGACAGCAAATTCGCTAAAGAATATGAGCTTTTGATTGAGCTTATCAAAGTCCATTTTGAAGTCAAGTGAGGAGATAGGGACATGACCTTCCAGGAATATATAGCGTTAGAAAATAAGCACAATGAAGAGACGGTAAAAACCTTTGAAGTTTTGCACGAACTGCCGTTTACGTCGGGAGACGAAGCGGAAGCGGCGTACGAAGCATTCTGCAGGAAAGAGGGATACACGGTCAATTCCCGAATGTCACGCCAGGTGTTCGTGGACTGCCACCGCTACTATGATGACGAGCAGGTTGTCGATTTAATTCAGAACTGTAAACGGTTTATACAGTTCGGTAGCGATAATGAGTTTACCAGAATAGAGCTGTTCGACGGACTTCGGCGCGGTTCTCTTAAGGTTCGCAAAATACAGCTTACGTCTGACGGTACGGCTTACTTAACGTTCTTTCGCAAGCCTTCTATTCGGACGAGATTATTTTCCATTTTAGAAGAGCACATAGGTCCCGTCGATGAAGATACGGCGGAAGAGGTCAATGCTTTTATAGACGAACTTGAGGACGACCCGAAGCGCATAGCTCAAGAGATATGGGACGAGTGGTGTGATAGATGCGAAGAAGCGAATGCTGACCCGAACACGGGCTGCAAAAACGATTTAGACGAAGATTAAGGAGGTAATCACTATGGACAACAATATGGAGCTTTACGAAAAGTATAGAGAAGTTCCGCCGGAAGCTCTCAAGGCGTTCGATAACGGCAACTTCAAAGGCACTGATATTAACACCATGTGGCGTATCAAGTGCCTTACAAAAGAGTTTGGACCATGCGGTATTGGTTGGTATCCGGAGCTTGTCAATAAATGGACGGAACAAGGGGCAAATGGCGAGGTCTTATGCTTTGTCGAAATTAAGCTTTACATAAAGGTAGACGGAGAATGGAGTAAAGGAATAAGCGCGACAGGCGGCTCTAAACTTGTATCCTTTATCAAGTCAAGGAGTGAATTGAAAAGCTCCGACGAGGGCTACAAAATGGCATTTACCGACGCACTCGGAGTTGCGTGCAAGTATCTCGGTTTCGGTGCAAATGTTTACTGGGAGAACGACAAGACGAAATACACTGACTCCACTCCGGACACGCCCTCAGCTTCAACACCGCAGCCCGCAAGCACGGCTCCAAGTACAGCGGGGTACACTCCCGAAGAGCTCGGCGAAGCGCGGGCATACGCCTTTGAGAACGGCAAGATGGCTGGCATACCTTTTTCAGAATATGACGAAAGGGAGCTCCAAGTCGTAATTGAAAATGTCAAATCTCCGATTTTAGTGCGCTATGCAAAGATTGTACTTGCGGCGAAATTGGATAAGAACGTACTGCCGTTTTAAGGAGACAGTATCATGACTTTAATCATTGACAAATTGAGAACACAAACGACGGATGAGGGCAGGACCGAAATGGTTCTGACCCTCGCCGCAGACCAAAAGGCAGAGCTTCAGAAGGTAGTCGGAAGATACAAAACTTTAACTGCATCCGCGCCGAAGAAGTTCGACATTGAAATCAAGCAGCACCGCGACAAGAGGAGCAACGACGCGAACTCTTACCTTTGGGTGTTATGCCATAAAATCGCTCAAGCAGTCAATTCGACAGCTGTAGAGACTTACCGGCAAATGGTGCGCGATTATGGCGTTTGGGTAGACCGTTATATCGAGAAAAGTTTCCTTAAAGAAGTTTTGCTTGCTTGGTCTGCACGCGGCATCGGGTTCTTCGTTGAACTCGTAGACACCGAACCGACGAAGGACAGCGAGGGGCGGGAATACGTTGCTACACGGTTCTATTTCGGATCTTCTGGCTACGACACAAAGGAAATGTCCGTGCTTATCGACGGCGTTGTTACCGAGGCGCAAGGGCTCGAAATCGAAACCAAAACGCCCGACCAAATCGCCGAAATGAAATCTCTTTGGGGGAGGGTGGAAGAGTGAAAGAAATCGAGCAATATCCGCAGTATGTGGACGGCAGAATACTTATAACGGTGGATACGAAAGAGAAGAAGAACGAGCATATCCTCGCTTACTTCAACCGCGTAAATCAGCACTTCCTACGCTTTCAGTGCAACGTAGGTGACTATGAGGATTATCACAGCCGCCGCGTGGCAGTCGACACGAAGAGAGACCTTGTTGAGCTCGCAAACGACCTGTGCAGTAAAGACGGACACCGTAAGATGCACGACAAAATCGATAGAGCGAAGAAGGTCGGAACAAAGCTCATTTTCCTCATAGAAGAGGATATGACGCTCGAGGACGTCAAACACTGGGTCAGTCCGACCAACAAGTCGGGGAAGCCTCTGACGGCGGTTAAGGGCGAAACGCTGTATAAGACTATGGTTACAATGGCGGAGCGCTACGGCGTGCAATGGCGGTTCTGTTCGCCCGACGTTACGGGACCGACAATAGTGGCTTACTTAAAGGGAACTTTGGAATAAGGAGGTTAAACAAGAGCAATGGCGAGGAAGCGTATGATTAGCCCTGAGATATGGGAAAGTCAGAGCTTCGGAAACTTATCGACCCTATCTAAACTAATATTTGTAGGCTTAATAAGCCTTGCAGACGACGAGGGTAAAGGAATATTGTCACCGCAGTTTGTTAAAAGTAAACTGCTCCCCTATGACGAGAAAACGCGGATAACCGACATACAACAGTCCATTAACGAAATATGCACTGAAATGTCCATTATTGCGTATGAAGTCGGCGGCAAGCAGTATTACAAGTTGACTAAATGGAACGAGTGGCAATACATTCAGAAACCGACTCCGAGCAAAATTCCGAACCCACCTATGTGTGGGGTAGGGGGAGATATAGGCTCCGAGGCTCCAGTACCGAACCAGTACGGTAATAGTACGGTAATAGTACCGAACCAGTACGGCACAGAAAAAGAATATGAATATGAAAAAGAATATGAAGAGAGAGACGCGCACACGCGCGAGGTCCTCTCCTCATTCACAGAATTAGGCTGTGTAGTTGATTGTAAAGTGCCGCAAGACATAGATTTACAGGCACTTATAGAAAAGATAAAGCAGTCTAACTATCTGAAAGAATGGCGGTTCCTATCGAAGTATATAGCGAAGTCTGAAAAGATACTAGCGGGATACTATGACAAGTACCGAAAGGAAGCGAGTAGCGTAAGCGGTAAGCTCCAGCCTATGCTGATGCGTGGAACGGCTGATATAGACGAACCAGTACCGTTTGACCCAAATATGGAGGTATGAAATGAGAATTCATTACAAAAACGAAGGGAAATATCTTACCGATAAACACGGGCGCGAGCTTTGTGAGGGCGACCGCGTGAAGGTTGACTTTAACAATCTCGTCGGAACTATCGTATTTGGCGCAATCGAAAACGGGCATCCGACTGCACCGGGAAGAGGATATTCGGGGTTCTATATCGAGTGGGACAAAGAAACTCCCGCACCTCTCAAAAGGACACGAAATGACATAGCATGGTGGGCGCCGGGGCAAATAGAGATTGTGCAAACGGAGGGATAGAATGACAAAACAAGAACTTCGAGAGATAAAAGACTGGCTGAATCGAGCATACATAATCGACAAGCGGATTAAGCAGCTCAAAGAGCAATATTGGCAACTTGAGGCAATCGTAACGCGTTGCACGAGCGTTTACTCGGACAGCGTGTCAAGAGGCAACAGCGACCCGTTTGAGCGTAAATGTGAACTCGTAAATAGGCAAATGGAACTCGAAGCAGAGACGATAGAACTTCTAACTATCAAAGCGGAAATATCAGATGCAATCCGCGAGGTAAAAGACCCGCAATGCAATTTCCTTTTGAAGGCGCGGTATCTACTCTGCAAAGACTGGGCGACGATTGCGGCGGAGCTGTCGCCGAATGCACCGTACGACTATTACTATGTTCAGAAGGACTTAAACAATAAAGCCTGCCGTATGCTCGGCGAGACGGAAACGTATAGGAGGAATAGGAAATGAAGAAATATTATAAAGACGACTTTTTCAAAGAGCTTATAGTAGACAATTTTGCGGGCGGTGGCGGCGCGAGCGTCGGAATCGAGCTTGCGACAGGGAGACCTGTAGATATAGCGGTCAATCACGACGCGGACGCAGTCGCAGTCCATAAGGTAAATCATCCTTGCACGCAACACTACAAAGAGGACGTTTTCGCAGTCGACCCAGAAAAGGTAACGGACGGACGACCTGTCGGCATTGCATGGTTCTCTCCGGACTGTAAGCATTTCAGTAAGGCGAAGGGCGGGGCTCCGGTCGAAAAGAAAATCCGGGGATTGTCATGGGTTATTTTTCGTTGGGCAATGTCTAAGGTTGCGCCGCGCTGTATATTCATGGAGAACGTCGAAGAGATTCAGACGTGGGGACCGCTCATTGAAGTAGACGGTAAAATGCGCCCCGACCCTTCGAGGGCGGGCGAAACGTTTAACGGTTTTATGGCGATGCTTACGACGGGTATCAGCAAAGACCACCCGGCATTTGCAGAAGCGTGCGAATTTTTGAAAATATCTCCAGACAGTATGCAAGCTGAAAGGTTAGCGAAAGGGCTCGGTTATAAAGCGGAATGGAAGATTTTAAGGGCATGCGGATATGGCGCACCGACGCTTCGGAAGCGTTTCTATATGGTGGCGAGACGGGACGGTCAACCTATTGTGTTCCCTAAGTATACGCACGGTGAGGGCAAAGGTCTGAAACCGTACAAAACGGCGGCAGATTGCATTGATTGGTCTATACCATGTCCTTCGATATTTGGGCGTAAAAAGGAACTTGCGGTAAATACATTGCGCCGTATCGCCCGAGGTCTTGACATAATGCTTTTGACCGACGAGATTGTTGAAATCTTATCTCGGATAAAGTGGGATAAATACATACGGTTTTCTTGCGACAAGGAATATCAGTTGCCATATTTTGAAAAAATGGTCGGACTGTTTAATAAGTACAACATTCCACTTTCAAAGGTGTTTATCTATGTGCTGATACAGAAAGATTTAGACAATGCTGATAGGCGAGTGCAGGGGTTATACAAGTTATCAAAGTCATTTAATTTGTATGCTCAAGCGGAGAGAAACGAACTACTTGGCGTTAGACCGAATAAATTACAGCTTGAATTTGCACAGAGATATGTTTATGGCAGGTCTTATAAGAAAGAATCCTGGCGCGAATATAAAACAAGATATGGAATTTAGGGGAGAGCAGACATGAACGAGATATGGGTAAAAACGATATTCGCCTTGAGCCGTAATTTTAATTATCTTATACGCTCAAAAGAGAAACAAATGTACTCACTTATGAGCTATAACTATAATTTTTTATATTATAGCGATATGGAAAATGTAATAAAAAAAACCGAGCAGAGAGTGCGCGAGGTAAACGGACTAAAGTGTCTCAAGCGCGACCTTCGAGAGGTTATGGGTGCTATGCCGCAAAGATACCGCACGGTGTTGGAACTTAAATTCTTCAGAAAACAATTATTTCGGAGGATTGCCGAGGTTCTGAATTGTAGTTTGCGGAACGCAATTTACACCTATAACAAAGCTATTGAATATGTTCGGTCGGCGTTATTCTTGAGAGGATACAGCGACGAAAACCTTCTTGAAGTGTTTGGCGACGACACGTGCGTTTTGTCTGTGTATTGTGACGTTAAGCAAAGAGTAGAAATTGGCAAAAATTAAAAGACCCCTAAAAACCCCTAACTACTCTGTGATAATATAGTATCGTCAAAAAGCGTTGGAGCAAAATCCGGCGCTTTTATTATTTATCGGAGGTATGAAAATGGAAAACAACAACGAACGCAAAGTAGAAAAACTCAATTTTCGTATTCAGAGACAAGACAATCTTAATCAAGTTGTCTTTGAAGATATGGTCGGCGCAGGTAATGGACGGCATTATTATGCGGTGGTAAGAGAAACTGGAGAGGAAGAGACTTTTAAGGTTCTTGCCGAAATCCAGTTTCAGCACGGCGCGAGAAACGAAGAAGGTTCTACCGCAGGTGTACTTGAAACCGACCTTTTGGAAATTGTGCGCCATAGGCTTCAATGCTTTCAAGAGGGAGAATACAGAACGAGGGAGAACGCTTGCGCACTTACTCATATTGAGGAAGCCCTTATGTGGCTGAACAAGCGCGTAGCCGATAGGAAAGAGCGTGGCGTACTCGGCACATTGAATAAGTAGTGGTATAGCTTATGTTAATCGCTTTAATTATTGTAAGTATTTTACTTCTTTTATCGCTCATAGCAATTGTAATTATCGGCATTGACGAATTTTGCAAAGACGAGTGGATAGCAACATTTATGTTTATCTTTTGTTTGCCGATTTATCTTATAGTCTGCCTATATCATAAAATCAAAGCAAAAGTTAGGAAAAACAAATAAGGCAAGTCGAAAGGCTTGTCTTTTTTATTCCCAAGGAGGAGGTGAGGGAAGGTGGGGAGACCGAAGAAAGAGATTGATATAGAGATATTCGAGGAGCTGTGCGCCATTCAATGCACCGAAGAGGAGATAGCTTCGGTTTTCCGTTGTTCAATCGACACGCTTTCCAGGTTCTGTAAAGCAAATTACAAGGAGAGTTTTGCGGACATATATAAAAAACTGACAGACAGGGGCAAAAAGTCACTCCGCCGGATGCAATGGGATTTAGCAAAGAAGTCTGCTCCTATGGCTATTTGGCTCGGGAAACAGTATCTCGGTCAGAAAGACGACCCGACTGTCAACACTCCGCCACCAGCATTGCCGCCGGTCAATATTATCATAACCGATTGCGAGGCGAAAGATGCAGACAGTTAGCGTAACGGTTCCAAAGCCGTATGCGCCTTTATTCGACCGAACTGTTAAAGAAATAGTTGAGCCGAGCGGGCGTGTTTCGGGAAAATCGACATCGAACGAGATTCTTGCCGTAAGTCTTATGAGAGAGCGGCGCGAAAATAACGTGTGGTATTGCCGCGCAGAAAAAGCTGACATAAGAGATACGATATTTGCCTCTATGATTGCGACCATACAGATGATGCGGCTTGAAAGCGAATTTATATGGTCAGTATCACCGTTTCAGATAACTTGCTTAACTACTGGCGCACGGTGTTATTTCAGCGGTATAAACGGCAAGACGGACGACGACCTTACGGCGACCAAAGGATTTACGCCGCAGGGAAAGACTCTTGCACTTTGCATTCTCGACGAAGCCGACGAAGTAAAGCACCCGAACCACATAGAAGCGTGGCTTTCTACTGCGGTGCGTTTTCTCTTACCGTACGGAAAAGTCGTATTTGCGCACAATCCGCCGATTTCGCGGTCGCATTGGGTTGTTGACTTTTTCGGCAAGCGTATCGACGACGGCGCGGTTCAGATTAAATGCACTTGGAAGGACATTGCAAAGCTGCTTCCGGCGCGAACCATCGAGGACATTCTTCGGAAAAAGAGGAACGACCCCGAAGGCTATAGATATTGGTATCTCGGCGAGCCTGTCAATTTCCGCGGAATGGTATATCCGCAATTAAAGCGTGACGAACACGTCGTTAACATTTGGCAGCTGATTAACGAGGGCGACAGGGTTGTAGAGGTTGTTATAGGGCTTGACGAGGGAACGGCGAATGACAGCACTTGCGCCACACCGCTTGCAATTATGATGAGCGGCAGAGCGGTAGTTTTGGACTGTTTTGAGAACGACCCGCTTATAGCCGGACAGCAAGCTCCTACGCAACAGTCAGAAGCGTTGCAGAATTGGCTTAAAACTCTTATCGCTCGATATCCGTTCTTACGAGGACTGCGGCGGCGTTGGATATTCGAGTGCGCCGAGGGCGGTCAGATGCTCAAGCTCCAGTTTGAAAACGACACCGGCGAGGACTGTGTGCTTGTTACAAACAAAAGCATAGTCGGGGATATATTGCGCGTGCGCTCAATGCTTGCGGAAAAGATACTGTTGTTCCATGTTGCGCCGGATAACAACACTATACAGCTTGTTAAAGATATGGAAACGTATCAGAACGACGAGAAGACGAACATGCCGAAGAAAGGACAACGGGACGACACGATAGACAGTTTGGAATATGCGACAAAACTTTACTATAACAGACCTATGAAGGGAATGGGGATTGGAGGATAACAGAAATGGCAGATAAAGCGTTAAGAGATATATCTTCGAGACGCGTATTTGCACCGTACTTTCGGGCGCGGTGGCAGAATATGCAAAATATAATAAACGACAGTGTTTTTTATTCGGAAGCTCCGTACCCGTGGCTTACATATTACCAAGCATACATAAAGCAGTGGGCGCAGTGGGCGCAAGGTTTTGTTCCCACTTTGCATCGCGGAGATTTCTTTTCAACCGGTATCGGTTATACCGTCTGTGACATAATGACGCGGGAATGTATGTCGGGCGGTTACCGTATAAGTTCAAAGAACAAAGAGGCGCAAGACTTTTTGACGGACTACGGACAGAAATACGATTTCACGACAAAGTTTAACCAAATGTTTTTCTTTGCGAACGCCCTGGGGAATTCCGTACTTGTTCTCCGTCCGAAAGGCGGAAATCTCGTTCCGGGGATAATACCGCTCAATCGTATTGTAATGACAGTCTGCGAAGGGAATGAGGTAACGAGTGCGCTTTTATACCGTCGTTTCGTTACAGGCAAAGACAGCGTGTATTATGCGAGAGAGTACCGTCAGAAGATGAACGGTAAAGGTTATTACCGCGTCGAAATATGTTCCCAAGGCGGTACGGTTCTTTCACCGAGCTGGGGCACCACTCCGCTCAAAAGGATACCCGAGGAACTTCAAGCGGTATTTCTTGAGGTTTACGGAAGTATCGAAGTAAACAAGTGGTATACATTACCCGAATGCTTGCACAGTTTGGGGCTGTATAACGTAAGGAACAAGTCTGTAGCTGTAGCGGTGGCGGATTTGCCGGGGTACAGCGACAGCACTTTGCACACGGCGCTCGACGTGCTTTATTCAATCGACTACAACTACACACAGCAACAGCTCGACCAATACTGGGGAAGAACGCGAGTTCTTATTCCCGAACGGATGCAAGCAATTAACCTCGGGGTGCGGACAAGGTTGGTTAACGGTGTAAGTTACGAAGAAGCGCTCACTCCGCCTTTGGATGACGATATTTATTCCAAGGTTCCCGACAGCGGGAGTGTGGACGGAAAACCGATAGAACCGCTATTCATACAGCCCGATGCGCGCGGCGAGATGCACAAATATATCCGCGATGCAGACCTCGAGCTTCTTGCGTCGAAAGTCGGTTTATCTTCGGCGACCCTTGCCAACCATTTGGCTTATAATGCGACAAAGACTGCTACGCAGGTTCACGCGGAAGAGGATACGACGGAAACTACAGTTAATAGCAAGAGACAGCTTGCGACTGACGACGCAATCAATCCGTGGCTACAGGACATAGCGGCGTTTTACGGATATACCGACGAGGTTAACCTTATTTGGAATAAGTCGAGCGTCAATTCGCAGAGGCAGAACGAAGAGCTTCTTGCAGATTACAACGCCGGACTGTTAACGAAACGCGAATATCTGAAACGCCGTTGGAGGGACCTGTCGGACGAAGAAATCGACAAATGGGTGGCTGACCTTGAAACTGAAGAAGAAAAGAAAACTGTGCGCGACGGGGCGGTGTTCGGCGGAGGGTTAGGCTTATGAGACCCGAACTTGACCTCGCAAAGCACGAAGGACTGAACTGGCAAACGCTTTTAATCGAGGAGACGGAAACCGAAATTAAACAAGTAATAAAAGACAGTTTTCTCGACGGCGCGTCTGCTGATTTGACAAGGCGGAGGGTTGAAAAAGTAATAGCAGAAGCGGTGGCGGAGATTGCGGACGAAGATTTTCGGAAGAGCTCGGAAAAGGCGTTGAAAGTATTCGCCAATAAACTGTACGCCCGTCTCAAATGGGAAATGCGCAGTTACAACGTGATAACCGTTGTCGCAATGGCGGCACTTATGAATAGCACCTCAAACGCGACCAAATACGAAGCGGTTAAGGCACTCAAACGCAACGTGCAGGAGCTTAAAGGACTTGAGTTGGCAAGTATTCGGGAGAACGCTCCTAACGCCGTTATAGGGCGATATTGGGAAACGGCTCAACCACTCAAAGAGTTTTCCGAAACGTACATGAAGCGCGTCAGAAACGCTTTTGAAAGTATGGCAGCCGACAACGCCCGGGAAGACGACGGAGACATTACACTTAGACTTAAATCAGAACTTCGGATAAGGCAAGAAAGACATGTTGACGAACTGTCGGGGCTTCTGTCCCGCGGTGTAAAGCTTGTGTGGATAAGCACGCACGGCAACTGTTCGGAGCGTTGCGAACCGTGGCAGGGTAAGCTGTACAGCTTAGACGGAAGCTACGGAGAAATTGACGGTATCGACTATCAACCGCTTGAGAATGCGACCGACATATACACGTCTACAAAGAGCGGAAAAGTTTATAAAAACGGTTGTATATCGGGGTTCGGCTGTCGGCATAGGCTCATTGAGTATAAGACCGGGAACAAACCTTTGCACGTTCCCGCAGGGGAAATCGAAAAAGACCGAGCAATCAACAACCGACAAAGATATCTTGAGCGCGGCGTGAGAGTTTGGCGCGAAAGGGCGGTTGTCATGCGAGGCGTAGACGACAGATACGCGGCGTTCTGCCGTGCAAAAGCTGTCGAGTGGAACAAACGCTATATCGAATATAGCAAAGAAAACCGAGTGGCGTATTATCCGTCCCGAACGAAAGTATTCGAGGGCGCGGATTATTTAGCCAAGCGGTGGGAGCGCGAAATATTCTCGCGTTTACAGAGGCTACAGAGAGCGGCATAAGGAGGACGGAATAATGAAAAGAAAACTGCATTAGACGCGGCGGCGCAACGCATAGCAACTTAAAAGGGCATCCGAAATCGGGTGTCTTTTTTATTACCCGAAACAAGGAGGAAGAACGAATGTTCGATTTTCTAAAAAAACACAAAAAGGAGGAGCAACCCAAAATGACAACTTTAGAGCAAATCAAAAAAGCGTATGCGGATTTGTCGGATGACGACAAAAAAACGTTTGAACAGTCTCTTAAAGACCGCGTTGACGAAAGCGTGGGAGAGCAGGAGAGAAGAGACGGCAACGAGGATACTCAAACTGCCAAAGACCGCGTTGACGAAGCCGAGGGCGAAAAAAGAGCAGAGGAAAGAAAAGAAGCCGAAGAGAAGGCGGAAGAAAAAACCGAAACGCACTTCGACGCTGAAAAGGACCGTATGCAGCTTGAAGAAGTTCTGAAACCGCTTTACGCAAGGCTTGAAGCCCTTGAGAAAAAGGCGGCGGAAGCAAGTCGAGAGACCAAAGAAGCAACCGACGACGAGGCAAATAAGCTTGATGCGCTTGCGCGTCGTTACACCAACTAAGCAAAAAAAATAAAAGGAGATAACTATTATGGCAACAGACACTATTCTTAAATCGTTTGGCGACACCCAAACCTTCGCCCGCAACGTGCTTATGGCTTCGGGCGCAACCGAGACAGACAGAAACGGACGTTATTTTATTGACGGTTCGGCGGTAAACGTCGAACTTTCAGAGACAATAGCCGAAGTTCTGTATGTCGAAGAGATTTTCCGTGACGGGCAATCGGTCACGGCGAAATACACTGCTGACAGAAAAGCCGCGGCAGTTCGCGTTCTGCTTGATACGCCTTATCCGTTTTCTTCGAGAACACTGTCCTACGGTGGACGTAAAGGCACTCCCGGCAACGCAGGTGTGATTAACGTCAATCCTCCGTTGCTTCCTGCGGAAGAGGAATTCACCGTACCGCTTAACCAAGTCAACGACCAAATCCTTTACTTCCCCGATGTCACCAAAGAGTACATTCCTCTTGACATGATGGCGAAGAAAATCGCAGGATACTCGAAATCGGTCACGCAAGACAGAACAGGCTCGACGCTTGCGGAAATCCTTGCGTACTCGATTTTCAGAGCGTTAAACGACGGCGAAAACCTTAATACCTTCGTGAAAGGTACAACCAGATATGCTGACCTCTTGGCATCTCTTAACTCAAAACTTGATAACGGCGATATTATCACGTCGGCGTTTACGTTCTCGACCGAAGGCAGAACCATTATCGGTCGCCCCTCGTTTATCAACGGAATGTTCTCGTCTGACTCCTCTGTATTCCTCGTAGGTTCAGACCTTGCGCAGGAAATGCTCCGTGATTATGACTTGTCGAAACATTTCTCCGAACGCGGATATGTCGGCAGAAACTACAAAGGCAAGTACGCGCAGTTCCACTTCCAGTCGGCTCCCGATTATATTTGGACCCTTGCAGAGAAATATCTCGGTTTGCCTGCGGGCGCGTTGAATAACGTATACGCAGTCGCCGTGTCGTACGAAGCGACGGCACTCGGAAGGATTGTCGACCTTGGGGTCAAACTGGTCGATTCCTCCGGAAAGCGCGGGTTAGAGGCACAGCCGCTGAATGTTTGGGGACACACCGCGTTCAGAAAATCGCAGATTATCGGCGACGCAACCCTCACAAACGACTATTTTGCGGGTCTCGGATTCGCCGATTCCGAACCGAGGGGAATTGTTGCGCCGAGCATTGCCAACAGCATTACCAAGATACAGGTTCCTATCTATGCAGCTGACGGCGTAACCATTGTCGGATACCGCGAGATTGCGGAAGTTCCTAAGCCCAACGGCGGAAATATCGAGAGCGGCGTAAGACCCGCGGCGGCTCCGACCTTCACTCCCAACGGCGGGACGTTTACCACCACGCAGAGCGTAACGCTGACGGCGGAAAGCGGTGCAAAAATCTTTTACACCACGGACGGAAGCACGCCGACAGATAAGTCGACCGAGTACACCGCTCCGATAAGCCTCACGGATACGGCGACCGTCAATGCCATTGCGGTCGTAACCGGAAAACCGTACAGCGACGTGGCTTCTGCGACGTTCACCAAAGCGGCGGCGAAATAACCAACCCCGTGCGGAGTTTTCTTGACGACTTCGCGCGTTATTACCTCCTTGAGGGGACGGCTTCGGTCGTCTCCTCTTATGCCCTAAGAGTATAGCCGTGCAACTCGGCAGAGGGGAACAAATTCTATAGGAGAATTAAAAATGAACTGTGACAGAATAAAGCCTTATAACGACGAACTTATGATTTACAACCCTACAATGCACCGTTACGAGCTGACAAGCAAAGGCGTATTTCAGGCGCTCGGAATAAACCTTGACGCGGATTTGGATAACGAAAGCGAAACGGCGAACCAGTCATCCGAGGCTATACGACTGTTGAAAAAAGTTTCGAGCGTCGTATACAACTACCTTTATTCCGAGTGCATGAATCCGGCGTGGCAGTGCTTTGACTTGGCGACGCTTCCGTTCCTTAGGCATTACGTTTACGAAATGCTTGTCGCACAGCTTGAATACATGCTCGACAACGGAGACCCGGCGGCGAAATCGGGGATAAACGTTGCGACGGGGCATTGGATAGACACCGATATACTGCGCGGACGGGCAAGATACTCGCCCGATTTGATTTTAATGGGCGACCGTTTAATTCCCGAACTTGGTCGTTGTCTCAAATACTTGGGATATTTCGGCGGTTGCGCTCCGTCTTATGAAGCGTGGGAGTATTGATATGAACGAGATACTTTGGCGCAGACAGCGTGGAACGGAATGGGGAAAATGGTTCCCGACTAAAGACAACAACATTTTCAAATCATTTTTATTTGAGATTATTGAAAGCAGGAAAAAGAGTTTCTCGGTAAACAGTAACAATCTTACAACTGGTAACGGTGCTATGAAAATAGGGACGAACTACGTTAGACCGTATAAAGCGCAACAGCGTGTATTTCTGCTCGGGCGGTGGTGGGAAATCCAGTCGGTTAACACTATAGACGTTCAGCCGCAAGCGAATTTATTGGTTAAACCGAAAGTTAACCAAACGGTCGAAATGGAGCTTTTGGAGATAGAAAAATGACGACAGCGCAAATTGAACGTGCGTTATATTTACACTTGGCTTGGTTGAGGTCTATTGCTCCGTATGATACTGGAAATCTCTCGGCAAATGCTATTAAGCTCGAAAGAACTGGTGTAAGAGAGTGGCGGTTATATGTAGACCAAAATGTTGCTCCGTATATGCCGTATACAAATGAACCGTGGACTTCTCCACATTGGGGTGGAAAACAGAACCCTAACGAACAGTGGTGGAATAAGTCAATAACAGAATTTATGCGGCGACTGGTGCAGTCGCTCGGAGGAGAATTGAAACGTGCTTAACATATCTAAATTTATAGAAAACTTGGAAAGCGGACTTAATTTGCTTATTCCTCAAAACGCAGGGTGGCAATTTAAGATATTCGAGGACTTCGGAGAGCTTCGCAATTTTGTTAAAGAAAATCAGCCATCTGAAGCTCAACGCATTATAAACGGCGTAGCGATACAACGCCCGGGCGAGATAACTCCGATACAGGGATTGTCGAACTTCGACTACATAATTGATTTTGTGGTTTATGTTCCGGCAAATCCCTATAATGACGATTATTCGGAAGCGGTCAAAGAGGTATTGCAACAGTACATAACGCAGAACATAGGAGCTGCATCGGATATAGACGGTTATGCCGTGTTGACGAACTTCGATATGCTTTCACCTGGGCAGTATGAGCAACTTCCAGGATTAGGAAGTTCAATATCTTACTCAACAACATTGTATTGCACAACGATAAAGGGCGGCCTTATCTCAAATCTTGCTACTATTAAACTGAACGGCGAGACGTTAATTTGGTTTAATTTCAGCATAGATTGTAGCAGAGTTCAGCAACCGGACAGCTTTGAAAACAGCGAGAATATAAAAAACGTAATTGTTTCCCAAGGAAACACTTTCGGATTTGTGTTGCCATACAGGAACACCGAACAGCTTAAGGCTTTAGCTAAAGCGATATGGGAACAAGACTTAACCACTACATGGGAGTTGGAATATTCCGACCCTATAATTGGCACTCAAACAAAAGCCGTGGTAATGTCGCAAGGTACAAAAAATTTGCAAGGCGGCACTATTGGAACACTTAACGTTCAGTTTATCTCGGCAGAAATTTTGTCGCAAGAGGTGTGACATGGCAAACAACGAATATGTACTGACAATACGAGCCCCGGACGCAACTGCAAATAAGACCAAGGTTGCAAGCTCGGCGACAAATGACGGTAACGGTGAAGAGGGTAGCGGAACTTCCATTGCGCAATACGCAGGTAAATTCGCTCACGCGATAGTAGGGGCTCCTCTTGCGAAACAAATATTTTCCTACGGAGCAAGCAGGGTTGGAATTGAAAGTGGCAACATTCAAGCTCAAGCATATATAAACGCAGGAGTAAGCGTCGGAAGTAAGGTTTTAGGAACGCTTACCACGTTTGCTATAAATCCATGGGCGGGACTTGCAAAAGTCGGAATGGATTTTGTTTCGCTCGCTCAACAATACAATACTTTCAATTACGATAGGCAAATGGAAGGTATCGCCCTCGAACAGGCTAGACTTAGAGCAGGAAGCTCGGTCAACAGAAGCAGAGCGTTTGAGACGAACGCATGACAGGAGGATAATCAAATGGTAAAACCGATATATGATACAACGATAAACTATACTTGGGAATACCGCAACGAACAGAAACAATGGGTAAAACTGAAAAAGTGGTCGAGACCTTTCACTCTCGCAAAGGTTTTGGATGAAACCCTCGACGAGGGATTACTTACTTTCAATGTCGCGCCACTTCAAAAATTGCCTCCGTTTACGCTTCTCCGTCTCTCGGTTGAAACTATAGACGGAAGCGCTACAACAACAAAATATTATCATTTCGTTTCACAGGCGAACCCCGTAGAAATGGTTAGATTTGCGTAAGACAAGGAAAGGTGATATAATGGCAAATATAGCATGGGCATACGGAATATGCGAAAAACACGGCGTAGATACCAAAGACCTCGAACCGTGGGAAGTAATAAAGAAGGCGGCAGAGCTAAGCAAAGAAGAAGGCGCGCGGAGGGAAAATCTCGGTGAAGGGCTTGCGAGTGCGGTGGATAAAGTTTTAGGCGGGAAAAAGCGTCCAAAACTTTCAAAATCGGAGTATATGACAATTAGCAAGATAGCTATACAGAAATATGGCGGAAAAAAGCTAACAACAAGCGATTATACTTACAATGATTTTGTGGTATACGAGCATTTGGGAGATGGTGACATAATACCCATTTGTAAACTAAATATAGAAAGGAACCATGATAAAATATCAAAAATAGAAAGGTTGGTGGAAAAATGGAAGAATTAGAACTTGAAGAATTGGTTGTTAAAACTATGGTTGAGCACAACGTAGAGAAAAACTCTATAGTCGGCGTAATGCTTATGCTTAAAACCGAAAAACAACAGCAAGAAATTTTAGACTATATGAACGATAATCCGAAAGCAGACCAAACCGCAATTTTGAACGAAGCAGTCGAAATGTTCTATCGTGACGGAGGTGAAAGCGACTAAGATTAGTTGTTTGGGGTACTGAATTGTGAAAATTTAGTAAATATATGCATTAAGTGTTGCAATTTGGTTTATAATGATTTATGATAAGTGTCATATGATACCTTAAAGCAGTACGGGAGAAAATTGTGCTGAGCGTTACAGAAATACGGGCTTTTATGAAAAAAGTTCGCACCTTAATAGATACTAATAGATATAGTATACTCAATCGAGAGAGCTATAGGTTTATTACGCAACGTCTCGGTATAAAAAAAGAGGATGTTCTAAATGATATTAAAGCGTTGGATACAGCAGATGTGAAATGGTTTGAAATTGAAGACGATAAAGATAGTAGGTTTCCCGGTAAAGTATGGCAATGTAAGAAAGTTTTGCATAGTGTTGAAATGTACATAAAATTAAAAATTAAGTCAGACGAGCGGGGGGATTGGTTGTTGGTTATGAGCTATCATATGGATGTGTAATGGAAAGTCTTATGAACGGAAAAGAGGTAATCTTATGGAAAAATTATACTGCTTGAATTGTGACAATTTTGTTGATACCAAAATTATAGAAAAAGAGGAAATTGGTGAAGTAAAAGGTGTGCCGATAACTTGCAAAGTAAAGGTAAGAATATGTGCGGTATGCGATTGTGAAGTTCTTGACGCAGACTTGGAAGACCAAAACCTTGACTTATATTTTACTGAGTATCGTAAAATAAAGAAATTACTTCAACCCGATGAGATAAAAGAGATTCGTCAAAAATATGGACTATCTCAAACCTCGTTTGCACGCCTTTTGGGTTTTGGAGATAAAACAATTACGAGATACGAGAATGGCTCGATACAAGATGTGGCGCACGATAATCTTATAAGAAATGTAGATAAGTTCGATTCCTTTTTTAACCTTTGGGAGTTGAGAAAAGATTGTTTAACTGAAGCCGAAAATAAAAAAATACGCATATTGAACCAACAGTTTGGCGTTATAGAATATAAAGTTAAAGAAATTGCTAATTACGTTATGGCTGATTATGGTTATAAAGAGATTGACACAATAGGAGAAATGAAATATGCCTAATGCAAAAAGTGTTATGAGCCTTAATTATTATGCCGTGAAAAGTATGAATTTTAAGGTAAATGAAGATTTTGAGCCGAAAAATATCAAAAATGTAATGATTGCTCCTGAATTTTCGAGAGCCATTGGAACAATCGATAAAGACAATTTTGCAGTTAAATTGACTGTTAATATTTGTAGTACGAATGAAAGTCCATTGCCGTATAATGTTTCCGCTACAGTTGAAGGAAGTTTTCATTTGAAAGATTGGGAGAATCCTAAAAATATTTCTATGGCAAAGCTGAGCGCGCCTACAATTTTATTTCCATATTTGAGGTCTGTTGTGAAAATGATTACATCAGATAGTGTTCTTCCTCCATATAATTTACCAATTGTTAATATTGCAAATTTATTCAAAGAAGAGCAGTAATGGAAAAACTCTCGATATCTTAAGAAAGGCACCCGATTGGGTGCTTTTCTTATAGGGAGGTAATAAAATGAAACTTATTTTTGATTGTTCTTAAGCTCCTCGACCTGTTTTTCAAGCTCGGCGATTCGCTCGGTTTGAGTTGGTTTGTGAGGGCGTGGCTGGCGCGGTGGCGGAGCTTCGACTGGGTGCTTGGTAAAGTATCTTTCAAGCGCGTAATAAGCGGCAGAAAAAAAGACTATCAGAATAGGATAAAACATTCCTGTGGGGGCATATATTGCAAAATAATATCTTTGTTTTGTACTATCTAAAATTAGTAAAATTAAATATGTGAGTATTTGAGGGATAAAAATAAACGGTATAAAACTATGTTTTTTCTTATAAAAGACAAAAAACATTATAATACCTACTCCCAAAAATATAAAATATGGGACTATTCTAAAGCAATAACCAATCAATGTTTCTCGAACACCATCGTATAAATCTATTGGGTAATAATATTTATTGTTTAAGACATCTTTGAAATAACATATAGATTTTATGTCGTAGAACGTGCCGACATGGGAAGGGTTTTTCTCTCCGCTTAACCAATCATAGGCGGTATACATAGGAACAAAAAGCATTACTATATAGGCAATCAGGAAAAGAAGAGCAATGCTATTTTTGTGATTGGCAATCCATTTTGTAGCAGAAAAAAGAAAATACTTCATTTATCGGGTATCTCCTAAATAGATACCCTTATTTTATATTAAATAAGGAGATAAATCAATGCAACTTTATAGACAAAAAATAAATTTTGTAGAATTAACGAAATTATTAGAGAGAGATACCTGTGACACATTGACATTCACTTATGGCATGGGCCACGATTTCGTTGCAGGAGCTGTGAGAGTTCAACCGACTATTTTAGCCGAGTATCAAAGAAATGGAGGTCAATGGACTCCTTATGCTGATGCGGGAAACAGTCCACTAACTTTTGATGCCTCTCTTGGATATGGTTATATTTCGCCGGAAAAAGCTGGAGGTACATTATTCCTTGCGAGAATCCAAATATATCGGGATGTAGGTTTGATAAGAAATAATGCAAGAACTTTTGTGAGTTTGGAATATAAGAATAACGCCACAGGGGAAGAGACAACGCAATCTTTGGGATACATTGACGGCTCTGAAATTACAGTTCCTACTCAATTAAACTTGTCCGAAATAGGAGAGTATAGGGTGAAATATGAAGCTATATATATTGACCCTGCTGAGTTAACACTCGCAAATCGACTTACAATTACTTATCCTATCAGCACGGTTACGAATGTAGAAAAAAAGCAAATCCCGTCAATCACGGATGTAGTCAACCGTATCTTAAACGTCGGACTTGTCCGCCGCGAGGGAGAGTTCCCGAAATACAAGCTCGACCCGGTATTTGCCGAGAAGTACGCGAATGTTGAGGCTCCAGAGTTCTTCATAACGCGCTGTACGCTCCGCGAAGCGTTGTTACAAGTCGGCGGTTATATCCACGCCGAACCGCGGCTTTTGTGGGATGACGAGACTGACGAGCCCGATATAATCACGTTTGACGAACTGGGTGGAGACGAAGAATATACCTTGCCGTCGTATATCCCAGGAGCGATAACGTACGACTGCGAGACGAATCCGAACGAGTATTGCGGGCAGTTAGACAGCTATGTTGATAACCTCGTCAACACAATCCACCCGCAAGAGGGGTCTATAGTTTCTCCGAGTGCTGACACGTTTATTACGCCGAGGACGGAGAGTGTCGGGCTTGCCATAACGGACAATACTGTGGAAATCAGAACAGAACTCCCTATTTACCGTGTTACCAAGCTCGAAATGGGATATGTTAAAAAGTCCGACGGAACAACGGTAGTGGTCGGAGACATTACCCCGTATTTGTTTGAAAAAGCAGAATACGACACTCTGACGGGCTATGACGGGGAATATCCGTACGCAAAGAAATTCGCATTCTGCTATTCTCAAGGTGACAACAAAATTACAGGGCTCGGACTTAAAGCTGAGACTGCAACAGACTTAGGTGTAGCGTTACAGAATTTTGCGGCGTACAACATTGCCGAAAAACAGTTAGGTGTTGATATAGCTACATTCGGCATAGCCAACATGGCGTTCCGCGTGACCTACATTCCGCTTATGAGCGCGAGGGTGAAACAGCGTAAGGCGTACCGGGATAGACCGCTCGACAACACCTTATTCTTCAACCAAGGCGCGAACACTGTGGAAGCCTCGTATTACGGCGAGAGCATGAAGGGCAACCTTATGAAAATCGGTAACGAACTCGAAGCAAGGACATACCGTTTCCGTAAACTTGAAGATTTGCCAAAGACCGGACAAATATTCCGCGGAAAATACGTTTCGCAAGTTGATATAGAGTTCGAGCGTCATTTCATAAAGGCGACAATCTACACCTCCACTTATAATCGACTGTCTCAATATGTGGGAATAAAAAGCAATTTCAGACTGTATGACGTTTCGGAAAAGCAAAGTGTAGACCGCTATGTCAATTACAGCGAGAACGTCATTATAGGCGATGCAGAGCCGCAAGGCGATACAACTATTACTGCTGACGGAATAACGGCGTTTGCACATACTTTTACAGGTGGCGAAGACAAGCCTGTTTATAACGCAATCGCGCAATTAAAACGAAGCGACGGGACGGATATCCAGTATCCGACGCTTCATTCCGCGTTGTCCGTCGCTATGGGTAACAGTCTGCTGTTTGCGTGGCAGTTCGAGGATAACTTCTCGGCGGGTAGTCAAGCAACATATTTGGCACCGGCAAAGAAGATACAAAAATATGCGCCTTATGGCAACGAGTATGGTGAGGGTTACTATCTTGCATTTACTTTATTGCAAGAACTCGGAATTACGCCAACATTGGCAGACCAAGAATCGACTTCAAACAGGCAGTCTTTCTGCGACAGATTGCCGATAGTGCCCGACAGCCTTTTCAAAATCGGAGTGTTTGACTTTAAGACTAAGCCGCTTATCGTAGATAAAGACAGCCGCGAGGCGCTCCACATTGCCACGCAGATACACTTTGTAGCCAACCGCCCGGACATTGTTTTCGGTTCGTTGCTCGGGCATAATAACCCGTTGGTATCGGGAACTCAGGACGGAACGACAAGACAGTTGGTTTTGCTTCCTCGGAGAATAAACGCACTGAATGACATAGTGAACATGCAGGGCGCTTTTATTGTGAGCTCAAACGGAGTAAGCGATTATATAACTGTTTCCGGCAGGGCTATAAATATTGGCGCAGTTGCGAATCCGACGACCGAAACGTTTAAGGCGTGGGCAATAATCGACAGCGTGACAAAACGGCTCTATATCGGTGAAAATATGGAACTTCCGCCGAACGGGCAGAGCAAACCGATTTACTTTAATTTTTGACAATAAGCCTCCGAAAGGGGGCTTAAATTTTACCAAAAAAGGAGAGTAGCAACAATGATAGTTTTTTTGAACTTAGACGGCACGGCGCGGATAGTTTCGCCCGAGCGCGTCTTTCAAGGCTCAAGCGTTAATATCGTTTCGGCGATTTACGCGGGCGCGTCGAACACTTCGTTGCAGATAGCGTTCACGCTTCCAAACAGAGTTGTCACCCAGTATGCGCCTATGTCCTACAACGTGGCGAGCCAAGAGGAATTAGCGGGCGTTTGGGAATACAAAATTCCGACAACTGTTACCGAAAAGACGGGGACGGTCGGCATGACGATATGCGCCACGCTTCCGAACGGGAAGCAGACTTCGTACAATCTGACTTTTAACGTGGAATACGCGGTGCTTCCCGCACTTCCGCCTACGCCCGACCAAAACGTTTACGACTTAATTCTCCAATACCTTGCAGAGAACCAGTCGCGTATAGTCAACCTTGATACGCGCGTCACAGACCTTGAGAACAAAGTCGTCGCAAAAACGCTTCTTGATATTACGGCAACGGTAGAGAATGGGGAAACAGTTTTTACAAAGTATTATACAGACGGCACCACGGCGCAATTTTCCGTACCGCTCGGCGACGGCGGAGTTACAACGGTCAACGGCAATACAATTATTAAATTCGACGCTTCGCAGTGGAGAGATACGGGTACGAACGAAGAACCGAGCGGTATATATGAGATAGCTTTCGGACCACAGCAAACGGGGCAGATAAGCGCAGATTTTATATCGGAGCTTGCCATTGTCGACAGTAACACTTACGAAAGCGGTTCAGACGTAGTTCCTACGGAAAAGAACGGTTATTCCACGCTCGCGCAAAAGGTGTTCAAGGGTTCCGATGGTTCAGTCCTTTTGACTGACGTATTGGTTCCGTTTACAGGACAGTTGGTGTTGTTCGGTGGCGTATCCGTAGTAGCGAAAACTCTTCTTGACATTACGGCGAAAGTCGAGGGGGAAGAGACCGTGTTTACCAAATATTACACGGACGGAACGACAGCGCAGTTCTCAATACCTACGGGCGGAGGCTCGGCTGCTACAGTAAACGGCAATATCATTATCAGATTCGGGACGGAGCAATGGATAGAATCCGAAGGTAAGCACGAAATAGCTTTCGGACCGCAACAGACAGGTCAAGCAAACGCAGATTTTATGTCTGAATTGTCAATGGCAGATAACTACGCTTATCAAAGCGGATTGGATACTTCTCCGACCGAGAAAAGCGGATACTCAACGCTCGCGCAAAAGATTTTTAAAGGTTCGGACGGCTCGGTTCTTCTAACTGACGTACAGGTTCCATTCGACGGGCAACTGATATTGTTCGGCGGCGTGTACTCGGGTGCGGATAATTTGATGCCGTATATTCTACAGCTTACCGGGGCGGACTGGAGGGACGTCGGCGGCGTGTATCAAGCAAGGATACCCGCAGACCAACATAAAAAGGGATTTGCCCCGAGCGTAACGCTCATAAACCTAAGCGGAAACGAGGTAGTCGGTTGCGTGGTGAAAATCGACGGCAAGGGAAATGTAACGCTTTTATCAAATGTAAACGACGACTTGAAAGTCGTAATAAAAATCTAAAAAGGAGAGTAGCAACAAATGGAAGCAAAGAATTTTTTAATCAGCACCAAAGTCCACGGAGCTTACATTATGCAAGGATACGCGTCCACCATAGTGCAGGGCTTCGATTTACTGGATGGCGAAAACGGTATAGCGTCCGATACTAACGGCAATTTGTGGTATCTGACGAAAGCCAACGGAACGCAAAGGGCGTATAACCTTACCGCGTTGATAAACGGTAAAGTAGACGCATCGGAAAAGGGCGTGGCAAACGGTGTAGCAACCTTAGGCGGTGACGGAAAAGTTCCGGCAAGTCAGTTGCCTTCGTATGTCGACGATGTTATCGACAGCTATATTGTCAGCGGCGCAACGGCATTTTCGGCAGGTTGGCTGTCGGCAACTTCGGGTGGTGCGGCGTTTACTCCCGAAACAGGTAAGATTTACGTTATCGTCAGTTCCGGGCAGTACGCCAACAAAACCTACAGGTGGAGCGGGACAACCTATGCGGAAATCGGTCAGTCGCTTGTTATCGGCACGGTTGCAGGAACCGCTTACGACGGAGGACAGGGCGCGGCCGATAAGTCGACAATGGACGCGCATATTGCGAATAAATCAAATCCGCACAGCGTTACAAAGGCGCAGGTCGGTCTCGGTTCTACGGTGGACGGAGCGAAGCCCGGAGTTACGCTTACCTTCGCGGCGACCGCGTGGCAAGGTTCTGCCTCGCCGTATACGATAACTATTCCGTCAAGCTCCTACAGCGCACTCTCGAACGGAAGAATTGTTCAGTTTGCCGACGATTATGTTGCAGGGGTGGAGAGAACGGCAAACAGTATTGTATTGACCTCAAACGTCAAGCAAGCAATCACAGTCTATATTTTGTAAAGGAGGATTATAAAAATGGCAAACGGATTTGTACAAGAATTTCTTGGTGACGTCAAAATAGACGGTACCCTCGACGCAACGTATGTAAAACGAACACCTAAATTTGTTACGATTTCGGCGAGTAATTGGACTGGCACGGCTGCCCCGTTTTCGTACACGATTGCCCCGGCGAGACATGGATTAGGTTCCGGAGTGTCAGTTCTGGAGTTCAACGTCGGAAGAGACGATTTTTATTACCAAGTCGATTATACCGACGGGACAATAAAAGTATTTAGTAATGAGAAGGTAGAATGCGTAGTTGCGCTTATATAAGGAGAGAATAAAAATGCAAATAACAGGAGTAAAAAATATTAAATATGGGACTGTAAAAACATTGCAGGACGGCTATGACAAAGTTGAGTGCGCGCCGAATTTAGATATAATCGTCAGTTCTACAGTTGCGGTCTTTGAACTTTGTTCGGGAACCATAACATCTCAGGGTCCTGCAAATCAAATAATATTCCTCGAAAATTGCCCGTTACTGAGGATTAAGAACCCTGACGGTAGACCAACATTCCGTAACGGCATACCGGTAGGGGGATATTTTAAAACCGATAGCAATGTTAACCCTGCATCCGTATTTGGCGGCTATTGGGCAAAAGAACTGTCAGCAGGCAGAGGTCTTGTCTCGGCAGGAACAGGGTTTGCTGTGGGAACAGAGGGCGGAGAATTAACGCATACACTTACACTTGCTGAAATGCCAGCGCACACACACGATTTACCTCTTGCTGTCGCCGGAATAGATGCGGATGGTGACATTCCACAACGTGGATATTCAACTGGTCTTATAAATAAAACCGTTGGAAGCACTGGCAGTTCGCAAGCTCACAATAATATGCCGCCGTATCATGCAACCAATATTTGGAAGCGTATAGTAGACCCCGCAGGCACTGGATTAGAATAAAAGGAGATAAAAAAATGCAAGCAAAAAGAGTGTTTAACGAAAGCAAAACTTCAGAACTTACAACCTACGACCTCACGCGTGGATACTTAAAAGAAGATAAGCTGCTTATAGCCCACCACGAGGCTCAAGCTTATGAAGAAGAGCAATTCCATTACGAAGCGTTCGGAGAAGTTACGTATGCGGGAGGGTCCTTTATAAAAGTTATAGACAAGCCCGCAAAAGAAGCAAGGGAAGCCTATGACGACTACGAGGACATACAGGTCTACGTTCCCTATACGGCTAAGGAACTTGCCGCAAAAGAAATCTCAGAACTCAAAATGAAGCTGACGACCACCGACTATAAGGCTATCAAATACGCCGAGGGCGAAATGAGCGAAAGCGAATACGCCCCGATAAAAGCCGAGCGCGCGGCGTGGCGCGCAAGAATAAACCAACTGGAGGAAGTACAATGAACGAAAAACTTATGTTAGCCGTCACTCAAGCACGAATGGCGGCAGATGAAGCAACCACAATCGCACAGTATACCGAGAACCTTGCGACGCTTGAAGCAGCAGGTGAGACGGAGAGAGCGGCACAGCTTCGTGAGGTTCTGTCCGACGAGCTGAACCACATAGCAAGGTTTGTCGAGGGATACGTCGCTCTGACTGGTATCGAAATCTCGGAGGACTAAGGCAATGAAAATTACATATCGGCTCAACCGAGCCAACGCGAGGTGCGTCCCTATCGGGGGCGCATCTTGCGTATTGGAGAATGGCAACCTTGAGATTGCTTTCGAGGGCTACTTTGCGAACGCCGAGTATAACCTCGTTATATCGACAAGAGAGCGACCTCTCGGGCGGTTCCGCGTCGCAAACGGAGCAGTAAGTATTCCGCAAACTCGCCTAAAAAGCGGGATAATCAACGCCGAACTTTTCGAGGTGTCCGCGGACGGAACGGTGCGGAAGTTCATAATGCGACCGATTGCCATTCAGTCAATCGACGAAACGGCGCGAGGCTTAGTTGCCTATCCGGAAATCGACGAGGTTCTGAAGCGTGTTGCCGACCTCGAAGCGACTGTCGAGGAACTGTCAAAACAGAATGCCGCATACGGCGAGGCAATTGCCGAGCTGACGGAGCTTACGGCTCGTCTCGGCAAAGAGGTAGAGGACAGTCGAAAGACTGTTACGGAGCAAATAGACGACCTATACAAGAGGGTAGACGACCCTTTGCAAATCAATTAAGAGGAGAACAGAAAAATGAAGTTTGAAGAAATCATACAGTTGGTAATTACAGTCTTTGGCGCACTCGGCGGCATATCAGGTATTCTTTTGCTTATCAAGTCGATTGCGTCTATCATATCGGCGTGGAAGAACGGAGCTACTGCAAAGCAAATCAAAGCGCTTATAGAATCACAGTCGCAAAAAGACCTTGACACGATACGACAGGGGCTTATCGACGGTCTGAACTGTCAATTCGACATTAACATTACGGACAAATTTAAGGAAATGTTTCTCGCGCAATTTGCAGAGATGCGCGCGTTTGTAGAGCAAAATCAAAAGCAGACCTCAGCACTCAAAACGCTTATGTGCCATATTGCCGAAATGTATCAGCGTAGTAAGTCTTTGACTGCCGACGAACGCGCAGAGCTTGGGAAAGCAATCGAAGCAGCGAAAAATACTATTATTGAACCTATCACCGCGCCGAAGCCTACCGTTCAGATTACTTACACGCCAAAAGAAGATACGGTTGAAGTTGTAGAGCAAACTGTAGTTAAGGACGAAGATTACAGCGGCTATATTCTGTGAGGTGGACTATGAAGAAGTTATTCAGATGGAGCGGCGTTCTGTCGCTCCTTTCGTCTGTCGTGCAGATATTCCCGACGCTCGGAGTAGTGCTTTATTACTATTTCGATAACATTCAGTACACGACAAGCTCGACGGCAAAAGCCTCGCTCGGCGTGGCGTGCGCGTTGTTGATACTGCTTGTTATCTACAAACGGATCGCAAAGACGAAAGTCTCGGAGCTTCGGCAATCTGTGGTTCATGAGGAAACAGAACTAAAGAATTTACCGGCAGGAGAAAAGTACGACGACCAACGCGCGGAGTATGCGAAGAATGCGGCCAACGACCGCGCGCGACTAATTATATATGATAAAGGCGTAATAATCTGCGGACTTATCGTCTTTGCGCTGTCCGTCACTATTCTTGAAAAAGCAATGATAGGACTGTCGGCTTTAGCTTTAATCGCCTGCGGTTCCATACTTGCCGGAACGGGCTTAGAAATTGCCGCGCTTAAAGTTAAACAGTGGGAGGATAAGAAAAAATGAAAAAGGAATATTTAATCATAAACCTGTTGACGCTTGTCGTATTTCCGATTTCAGCGGTAGCACTGACGGTAATCGGAAACGCCTTGCAATTTGGCTTTGTATCTCTTACCCCGGACTTTTGGCTTCAGAGCGCAATACATACTTTTGTGCTGTTGTCATTCTTCGTTCCGTTCAAGGCATATTATAAACGACGTTTCAAAGAGTCGTCCTATGTAAAGGCGGCAGAAGAGGACTATAAGAAACATATAGGTATAATATATAAGGAAGGACTTTGTGATTTTAGAGACTGGATAAAAGAGGACTTAAAACAACGTCAGAAAGATTATCTTGAGCGGACTTTGGAACTCGCAAACGTGGATGCAAAGACCTTTAAGGATAAATACCAAAATGCTACTATGCGTATTTTGCGCGACCGACGGCTTACTTGGAGTCAGAAAAAATATTTATTTAGAATAAATAAAATATTGAATACAAAACCGGTTCGCGCCGAAGATATTCTGCCGAGAGTATCTGACGTTCAATTTAATGGCGTTCCGACGAATCCTGCCGATGCAGAGAAACGTTTGACAATATCGAAAGTTCTTTCCTCTTTCTTCTTTGGCGCAGGACAGGCTTTATTGGTATTAACGATTGACCCTACGGCAAATTGGGTTTTAATCGTCGCGAAAATAGTAATCAACTTAATCGGCGGCATGTGGTACGTATTCGGTGCATACCGTGTCGCACACCGCGTTGTCAATAATTACTACGTCCAATCTCTTGCCGAAAAGAAGCTTGTAGTTCAGAATTTTTGCGCGGCAAAGAGTATAAAAGTAAGTTTGACAGACCAAAAAACCTCGTAATATAATAGTGTGTAGATTTTGGGAAAATGAGCAGATGCCTAAGCAGGTAAAGAGTTTTCCCAAAATTGGAGATTTGGGAAACTGGATTTAGTAGCAATCGGGAAACCCGATTCAAGTCTTGTATAAGGTACAGTTTTAGGCACAACAAAATAAAAAGGTGCGAGAGAAAGCGAGAAAAATGTGTAATAAAACAAGAAAAATAGGGGAGAACGAGATAAAAAATGCCAATAAAACGGCAAAACAACTCTCCCCTATTCTCCACCAATGTCGTCAAAGTTTGAACACCACGAAGTATGAATATATTTTCGTCAACGGTGTTGCGGGCTTTGTCGCATACCAGTAAAGGAAAAAGCAACGGAAACTCCGTTGCTTTTTTCTATATCCCCACCCAGCGGAAACCCACCCAGTTAAAAGGGCA
>CAYXBO010000003.1:0-26928 GCA_964463195.1 uncultured Christensenellaceae bacterium
TCAAGACGCTTGCCGTTTCCGACGAAGTTTTCGGAGCGGAGTACAACAAGGCGCTCATTCATCAGGTCGTCGTTGCACAGCTTGCAAACAAGCGTCAGGGCACGAAATCCACTCTTACCAGAACCGAAGTAAGAGGCGGCGGCGTGAAGCCCTGGAGACAGAAGGGAACCGGTCGTGCAAGACAGGGCTCTATCCGTGCTCCGCAGTGGATTAAGGGCGGCGTTGTTTTCGCTCCGAAGCCGCGTGATTTCTCTCAGAAAATCAACAAGAAAATGAAGGACGGCGCAATGAGAAGCGCGTTGTCCGAAAAAATCCGCCTCGGCGAGTTCGTCGTTGTGGATAAAATCGAGCTTGACGCTCCGAAGACCAAGCTTATGGTCGAGGTTCTTAAAGCTCTCGACGTGTCCAGAAGAGCGTTAATCGTTCTGACCGGAGATGCCGACGTTGCAAGAGCAGCGGCGAACATCGAAGGAGTTACGATTTCAGAAGCGTCGCTTCTTAACGTCTACGACGTCGTGGCAAACGGAAAGATTGTTCTGACCGAAGCCGCCGTCAAATCTATCGAGGAGGCGTACGCGAAATGATTGCACACGATATCATTATAAGACCGTTGCTGTCTGAAAAGAGCTACGACGGTATTCCCGTAAAGAAATATACTTTCATCGTCAACAAAAAGGCGACCAAGACCGAAATCAAAAACGCCGTTGAGGAAATCTTCAACGTCAAGGTCGAGAAGGTCAACACCGTCAACCGCGACGGCAAGATGAAGAGAGTCGGCAGACACGAGGGCAGAACCGCTGCCTCGAAGAAAGCCGTAGTAACCTTAACCGAGGGGTCGAAGAGCATCGAGTTCTTTGACAGCCTTGCATAACAGGAGGTAAAGAGATATGGCTATCAAGAGATATAAACCTACCTCTCCCGCACGCCGTTTTATGACGGTCAGCACTTTTTCCGATATCACCACAACCACGCCGGAAAAGAGTCTGCTCGTCTCGAAGAACAGAAGCGGCGGCAGAAATGCCAACGGCAGAATTACCGTAAGACACATCGGCGGCGGCAACCGCGTCAAGTACCGTATCATCGACTACAAGAGAGATAAAGACGGTATTCCGGCAAAGGTTGCGACCATCGAGTACGACCCGAACCGCAGCGCGAACATCAGTCTTCTTCACTATGCGGACGGCGAAAAGAGATACATTCTCGCTCCTAACGGACTTTCGGTCGGCGACGTTCTGACCAGCGGCGAAGGAAGCGATATCAAAGTCGGTAACGCGTTGAAGCTTAAAGACATTCCGGTCGGCACCATGGTTCACAACATCGAAATGCTTCCCGGAAAGGGCGGTCAGATTGCAAGAGCCGCAGGCGTGTTCGCACAGCTTATGGCAAAAGAAGGCAGAATGGCGACGCTCCGTATGCCTTCCGGTGAAATGAGATACGTTCTTGCCGAATGCAAAGCGACCGTTGGCGTCGTCGGCAATCAGGAGCACGAAATCGTCTCTCTCGGTAAAGCCGGCAGAAAACGTCACATGGGCGTCAAACCCACCGTCCGCGGCGTGGTTATGAACCCCTGCGACCACCCCCACGGCGGTGGTGAAGGTAAATCTCCTATCGGTATGCCTTCCCCTGTCACCCCCTGGGGTAAACCTGCACTCGGTTACAAGACGAGAAAGAAAAAGAACAACACCGACAGATTTATCATTAAGAGAAGAACTGCGAAGTAGGATTGGAGGTTAGAAAATGAGTAGGTCAATTAAAAAAGGCCCTTTCGTGGAAGAAAGCCTTTACAATAGAATAGTGGCGATGAACGAGTCCGGCGAGAAGCGTCCCGTCAAGACTTGGTCCAGAGCGTCCACTATATTCCCCGAGTTCGTAGGTCACACCATTGCGGTGCACGATGGCAGAAAACACGTTCCGGTCTATATCACCGAAGATATGGTCGGACTGAAGCTGGGCGAGTTTGCCCCCACCCGTACCTTTAAAGGTCACGCAGGCGGAAAAACCAGCGGCGCTCGCTAATCCGGAGGTAGCTTAACATGGCAACTAATATCAGAGAAAAAGCTGCTAAAAGGCAGGAAAATAAAGACAAGCGTCCTTTCGCTAAGGCAAAATACATCCGCATCACCCCCTATAAGGTGCGTGCCGTATTGGACCTTATCCGCGGAAAGGACTTAAGAGACGCGGAAGCCATTCTCACCGCCGTCAACAAGTCGAGCTGCGAACCCGTTCTTAAAGTTCTGAAGTCCGCAGCGGCAAACGCCGAAAACAATCTCGGTATGAACAGAGACGACCTCTACGTCGCCGAGTGCTTTGCGGATGCCGGTACCATTATGAAGAGATATATGCCCAAGTCGCACGGCAGAGCAACTTCTCTTTTTAAACGTACCAGCCACATTACCGTCATTTTAGACGCGAGAAATTAGGAGGTTTACCTATGGGACAGAAAGTTAATCCGCACGGTCTTAGAGTAGGCGTTATCAGCAGTTGGGATACCCAGTGGTACGCCGGAAAGAGCGGCTTCGGAAGAAACCTTAAAGAAGACTACGACATCCGCAAGTTGATAAAAGGTAAATACAACGCCGCGGCGATTTCCAAAATCACCATCGAAAGAGCGGCAAGTATTCTGACCGTCAATATCTTCTGCGGAAGACCGGGTGTTGCAATCGGCAAAGACGCGTCCGGCGTAGAAGCAATCAAGAAAGACGTTCAGGCGCTTCTTAAGAAAGCGAAGAGAAACCTCACGGTCAACATCAACATCCTCGAAGTAAAGAGAGTCGACCTCGACGCGACGCTCGTTGCGGAGAACATCGCTCAGCAGCTCGAGAAGAGAATTCAGTTCCGCCGCGCGATGAAGCAGGCGATTTCCAAAGCCATGAAGGCCGGCGCGAAGGGCGTCAAAACTATGGTTGCGGGACGCTTGGACGGCGCGGAGATTGCGAGAAGCGAGAGCTATCACGAGGGCTCCATTCCGCTTCAGACCTTAAGAGCCAATATCGATTACGGCACCGCCAACGCCCACACCACCTACGGTGTTATCGGCGTCAAGGTGTGGATTTATAAGGGAGAGGTTTTCAACACCGACCTCTCTGCCAACAAGGGAGGTAATGACTGATATGTTAATGCCTAAGAGAGTTAAAAGAAGAAGAGTGCACCGCGGACGCATGACCGGACGCGCTACACGCGGAAATAAGGTCGTTTACGGACAGTACGGACTTATGGCGATGGAGCCCTGCTGGGTTACCTCCAACCAGATTGAAGCCGCCCGTGTCGCAATGACCAGATATATCAAGAGAGGCGGTAAGGTTTGGGTCAACATCTTCCCCGACAAGCCGGTAACGAAGAAACCTGCCGAAACCCGTATGGGTAGCGGTAAAGGTAGCCCCGAATACTGGGTAGCCGTCGTCAAACCGGACAGAGTTATGTTCGAGATGGCGGAGGTCGGCGAGGAAGTCGCAAGAGAAGCCTTGAGACTTGCGGCTAACAAGCTTCCGATGAAATGCAAGTTCGTCAAAAAAGAGGATAACATGGGAGGTCAGGGCTAATGGCTACTAAGAAGATAAACTTTTTCGAGTTAAGCAACGAAGAGCTCAACCTGAAGGTTAAAGAGCTTAAAGAGGAGCTGTTCAATCTCCGCTTCAAGCATGCGACCAATCAGCTTTCCAATCCTCTCGTTATGACCGAAGTCAAAAGAAATATTGCTCGCGCAAAGACCGTTCTCCGTCAGAGGGAACTCAACATCGTCGCGGAGCCTGCGAAAGCAGCCGCCAAATCTGCGAAGAAAACCCGCGCTGCCAAGGCTTAATAGAGGAGAATAGTTATGGAAAGAAATCTGAGAAAAACCAGAGTCGGCATCGTGACCAGCGACAAGATGGACAAGACCATCGTGGTTTCCGTCAACACCAAGGTTAAGGACCCGCTCTATAAGAAGTTCGTTTCGCAGACCCACAAGTTCAAAGCTCACGACGAGAACAACGAGTGCGGCATCGGCGATACGGTGGAAATTACCGAGACCAGACCGCTGTCCAAGGACAAACGTTGGAGACTCACCAAAATAATCGAGAAGGCGAAATAAGGAGGAGAGTCGAATGATACAGCAACAGTCAAGACTTAAGGTTGCCGACAATTCCGGCGCCAAAGAAATAATGTGTATCCGCGTTATGGGCGGCTCCGTCGTCCGTTCGGGTAACATCGGCGACATCATCGTCGCTTCCGTCAAAGCGGCGGCTCCCGGCGGCATCGTCAAAAAGGGCGACGTAGTAAGAGCGGTTATCGTCCGCACCCACAAGGGCGTTATGAGAGCCGACGGCTCCCACATCAAATTCGACGATAACGCCGCAGTTATTATCGATAATCAGAAACAGCCGCGCGGCAGCCGTATATTCGGACCCGTGGCGAGAGAGCTTCGTGAGGACAAGAGCTTTTTGAAAATCGTGTCTCTTGCTCCCGAAGTGCTGTAAGGAGGACGCAACATGGCTAATGTTCAGAACGTTAAAAAGGGCGATAACGTCCTCGTGATTACCGGAAAAGACAAGGGCAAGACAGCCACCGTCGCCGGCGTATCCAAAGATAAAGAGAGAGTTCTTCTCGAGGGTAAAGGTCTTACCGTCAACAAGAAGGCGGTTAAAGCAAGACGCGCTCAGGATAAAGGCGGCATAATCGACCAGCCCGCAACCGTCGCGATTTCCAACGTAATGCCTATCTGCGCTGCGTGCGGCAAGGCAACCCGCGTCGGAAACAAGGAAGTCGACGGCAAGAAGGTCAGGGTTTGCGTCAAGTGCGGAGCCGTTCTCGAGACCAAGAAGGTTACCGAGAAGAAGAAGGAGAAGGCAAACGTCAGAAAGAAGACCAAGGCTCAGGACGCTGCGGTCGAGGTGGCAGCTACCGAAAACGTAGCCGAAGCCAAAGAGACGACGACTGCTCCCGCTCCCAAAGCTACGGTCAGAAGAAAGTCGGCGAAGAAAGCCGACGCCGAATAATAGGAGGCAGTTATGGCAAAGACAATGACAAGACTGGAGAAACGTTACGTCGAAGAAGTGAGACCTGCTCTCCAAAAGACTTTCGGCTATAAAAACGTTATGCAAATCCCCAAGATTGAGAAAATCGTCTTGAATCAGGGATTGGGCGATATTAAAGACAATTCCAAGAGCGTGCAGCTTGCCGTTCAGGAAATGGAAAAGATTACCGGACAGAAAGCGGTGCTTTGCAGCGCGAGAAAGTCCGTCGCAAACTTCAAGGTTCGCGCAGGACAGCCAATCGGTATCAAAATCACCTTAAGAGGCGAGAAGATGTGGTACTTCCTCGACAAGCTCATCTCTATCGCTCTTCCGAGAGTCAGAGACTTCAAGGGAGTCAACAAGAATTCCTTTGACGGTCGCGGCAACTACGCCCTCGGCATCAAAGAACAGCTCCTTTTCCCCGAAATCAACTATGACGAAATCGAGAAAGTGAGAGGTTTCGACGTGGCGGTTATCACCACCGCAAAAACCGACGAAGAGGCACGCGAGCTCTTAAAGCTCATCGGTATGCCTTTCGCAAAGTAGGAGGAAGTTCAAGATGGCTAAAAAAGCAATGATAAACAAACAGCAGAAAAAGCAGAAGTTCTCGACGCGTGAATACACCCGTTGCAGCATCTGCGGCCGCCCCCATTCCGTTCTGCTAAAGTACGGCATTTGCAGAATTTGCTTCAGGGAGCTTGCCTATAAGGGACAAATCCCGGGCGTTAAAAAGGCCAGCTGGTAATTAGGAGGTATAGAAATATGGCTATAGTAGACCCCATAGCAGATATGCTGACCCGTATCCGTAACGGGCTTATCGCAGGACACGAGACCGTTGACGTTCCCGCGTCCAAAATAAACCTCTCCATTGCCAAAATCATGGTTGATGAGGGTTACCTCACGTCCGCCGATTTGGTCAAAGAGGAAACCGACGTTCAGGGCACCATTCACATCGCTCTGAAGTACGGCGCAAACAAACAGAAAGCAATTACCGGTCTTAAAAGAATTTCCAAGCCCGGCTTGAGAGTCTATGCGAAAGCAAGCGAAATCCCTTCTGTTCTTAACGGAATGGGCATTGCAATCGTCTCCACCTCGAAGGGCGTTATGACCGATAAAGAAGCAAGAAAACAACAGGCCGGCGGCGAAGTTCTCGCTTACGTCTGGTAAGAGGAGGAAGAGGATATGTCAAGAATAGGTAGACTTCCCGTTACTTTGACGGACGGCGTGACCGCCGAGGTAAAAGGCAACGAAGTAGTTGTCAAAGGTAAACTCGGCACGCTTACTCAGAAAATCGAGGTCGCAGGTATTTCCGTCAACGTCGAAGGCAACGTTTTGCACGTAACCCGCGCCAACGAGAATAAAGAGACCAAAGCCGCTCACGGACTTTACCGCGCGCTTATCCACAACATGGTGGAGGGTGTGTCGAAGGGCTACACCAAAGAGCTCGTCGTAAACGGCGTAGGTTACAAGGTCGCGAAACAGGGCAACAAAATCGTATTGAACGTAGGTTATTCGCATCCCGTAGAGTTTGCGGAGCCCGCGGGCATCACCTTGGACGCTCCGTCCGCAACCGAAATTACCGTTAAAGGTATCGACAAGGCGGCGGTCGGTCAGTGCGCCGCAAATATCAGAAGCATCAGAGAGCCGGAGCCCTATCACGCTTACGGAATCCGCTATAAGGACGAAGTCATCGTGAAGAAAGTCGGCAAGAAGAACGCTAAGTAAAGGAGTATAGGGTTATGATTTCCAAGAAAGATAAGAACCGTGACAGACAGAAGAGACACGTTCGAGTCAGAGCAAAGGTTTCCGGTACTCCGACTTGCCCCCGTCTCAACGTTTACAGGTCTTTGAACCATATTTACGCGCAGGTCATCGACGACGTCAACGGAGTTACCGTTTGCGCAGCGTCCACCGTGGAAAAGGATATTGCCGCGAAAGTCGCAGGTAAAACCAAAGTAGAAGCTGCCCAGATAGTCGGTGCAACCGTTGCGGAACGCGCCAAGAAGCTTTCCATCGAAGAGGTCGTCTTCGACAGAGGCGGTTACCTTTATACCGGCAGAGTCGAAGCTCTCGCCGATGCGGCAAGAGAAGCCGGTTTGAAGTTTTAGGAGGACAAAATGGCTAGAAGCGATAGATTCCATAAGGAAGTTAAAGACGAACTCATCAAAAAGACCGTTGCCGTCAACCGTGTAACCAAGGTCGTAAAGGGCGGACGCACGATGCGCTTTTCCGCACTCGTCGTAGTAGGCGACGGACACGGCAGGATTGGAGCGGGCACCGGTAAAGCGGCGGAGGTTCCGGAGGCAATCGAAAAGGCAACGAAGGCAGCCGAAAAGGCAATGTTCAAGGTTGCGACCGACGGCACCACCATTCCTCACGCGACGGTCGGCAAGTTCGGACGCGGCAACGTGGTTATGCTCCCCGCAGTCGAAGGTACCGGCGTTATCGCGGGCGGCGCGGTGCGTATGGTCCTCGAGGTCAGCGGAATAAAAGATATCCGTACCAAGTCCTTGGGCTCCAACAACCCCATCAACAGCGTCAAAGCGACTGTTGCCGGCTTGAAGAGCCTCAGAACCATTGAAGAGATTGCCGCTCTCCGCGGTAAATCCGTTGCGGAAATCCGTTAAGGAGGTTCACACGATGAAATTGAAGATTACGCTGGTGAAATCCACCATTGCATCTCTTAAAAACCACAAGGCAAACGTCGAAGCGTTAGGTCTCAGAAAGGTCGGTCAATCCGTAGTTTTAGAGGACAACGCCTGCGTTCGCGGCAAGATTGCCAAGGTTAACCACCTTGTGACGGTCGAAGAAGTCAAGTAGGAGGCTGCACACTATGAAACTTAACACCATTGCTCCCGCAGAGGGCGCGAAAACTCCCGCAAAGAGACTCGGCAGAGGTATCGGCTCCGGTCTCGGCAAGACCAGCGGTAAGGGTCACAAAGGTCAATGGGCGCGTTCCGGCGGCGGAGTGAGACCCGGATTTGAAGGCGGACAGATGCCGCTTACCAGAAGACTTCCCAAAAGAGGCTTCAACAACGAGTTCAAAAAGGCTTATTCCGTAATAAACGTTTCCGCTTTAAACGCATTCGAGGACGGCGCGATAGTCACTCTCGAGTCGCTTTTTGAAGCAGGCGTTATAAGAAAGATAGAGGCTTACGGTCTCAAGGTTTTGGGTGACGGCGAGCTTACCAAAAAGGTAACCGTTCAGGCCAAAAAGTTTACGAAGTCCGCTCAGGAGAAAATCGAGCAGGCAGGCGGTAAGGTAGAGGTAATTTAATGTTCAGAACCTTAATAAACGCGTTCAAAGACCGTGATATCAGGAAAAAGCTGCTGTATACGCTGTTCATCGTTTTGATTTACCGTATCGGCTGCTACGTGCCTATTCCCGGTCTCGATGTTCAGGCTACAGGTTTCGGTGTCGCGGGCGACAGCGGCTTTTTGTCGATGATGTCCGCAATTACCGGCGGTTCTTTGCAATACGGCACGCTGTTTGCACTGGGTATTCTTCCGTTTATTAACTCTTTCATTATCATGGAGCTCTTAACGCTCATTATACCTAAACTCGGCGAGCTTCAGAAGGACGGCGAAGCAGGACGTAAGAAGATTAACCAATATACCCGTTATCTTTCCGTGCTTCTTGCGGTAATTCAGGCTATAGGCGTTCTTTTCAGCTGGAAAGACTTCATAACCCCCCTCTTCGGAGACGGAACCGCAAGCGAAGTGTTCACTATGATTTGTATAGTTATAGTTCTCGTCGGCGGCAGCTGCCTCGTTATGTGGCTCGGAGAGCGTATCACCGAATACGGCATCGGCAACGGTACCTCGATAATCATCTTTATCGGTATCATATCGACGCTCGGTCTCTCCATCGTCAACGCCTTGTTCCAGGTAATTCCGGAGCAGGTCAAGGCGGGCAACCTCGAAGGTATATGGTTCTTCTTCGGATTTATTGCCTTGGTCATATTGCTGTTCGGTCTCATCGTATTCGTAGACCTTGCAGAGCGTAAAATTCCCGTGTCGTACGCCAAAGTCGTCAAGGGAAATAAAATGTACGGCGGACAGAACACCCACATCCCCATGAAGGTCAACGCCTCCGGCGTTATGCCGATAATCTTTGCGTCGTCGCTTCTGATGTTCCCGCAAATGATTATCACCTTTGCTCAGGCTTCGGCGACCCCGTTCGGAATCTGGTGGGCAAGATGGCTCGGAGTCGGCAGCGGTTATCTCTATCCGGTGTTGATGTTCTTACTAATCATATTCTTTGCTTACTTCTATGCGCAGATTCAGTTCAATCCTCTGGACGTCGCGCAGATGATACAGAGAAACGGAGGCTTCATCCCTGGTATCCGCCCCGGTAAGCCTACCACCGATTACCTCAAAAAGGTCAACAACAGAATAACCTTGTTCGGAGCACTGTTCCTTGCGTTCGTTGCGCTCATCCCCACCTATATCCTCAAAATAGACGGATTTGCGGTGTTCGGATTTAACAACGCTTTCTCCGCAACCGGACTCCTCATTATCGTCAGCGTGGCGCTCGAGTTCCAGAAACAGCTCGAATCCCAGTTGATGGTCAGAAATAACAAAGGTTTCTTGAAATAATGAAATTGATATTGCTCGGGGCGCCGGGCGCGGGCAAAGGCTCGCAAGCGCCCTTTTTGCAAACTGAATACGGTATCGTACAAATCTCTACCGGCGACGCTTTTCGGAAGAATATCAAAGAGGGCACGCCGATAGGGCTTTACGCTAAATCTTTTATGGACGCCGGAAAGCTCGTCCCCGACGAAACCGTTGTGGAAATAGTTGCCTCTAGACTTCGCGAGGACGATTGCAAAAACGGCTTTATCCTCGACGGATTTCCGAGAACAATCGCTCAGGCGGAGGCGCTCGAAAAGATTACCGATATCGATTACGTAATCGATTTTGCGGTGGATACCGACGTCCTTATGAAACGTCTTACGGGAAGACGCAGCTGCAGAAAATGCGGAGCGGTCTACCACGTTTCCACGTTTGACGGTACGGTTTGCCCCAAGTGCGGCGGAGAAATCTACTTAAGAGACGACGACCGCGCCGAAACCATCGCCAACCGCATTGCGGTTTACGAGAGAGAAACCGCGCCGCTCAAGGATTTCTATGCAAAGCGCGGCAAGCTCATAACCGTTGACGCAGGTCGTACAATCGACGAAGTATCCGCGGAAATCAGGCGGTTGATAAAGTGATAGTAGTCAAGACCGACAGAGAAATAGGCGAAATGCGCAAGGCGGGCGCGATTGTCAGAGACATGCTCGACCTTATCGGAGAGCACGTCCGTCCGGGAGTTACCACAAGGACGCTCAACACGATAGCCTACGACTTTATAAAGAAAATGGGCGCTAAACCGTCCTTTCTCGGTCAGGGAGGCTTCCCTGCAACGATTTGCACGTCGGTAGACTGCGAGGTCGTACACGGAATTCCCTCAAACCGCATTCTTCAGGAGGGTGAAATTCTGAAGGTCGACGCGGGAGCCGTTTGGAACGGTTTTCACGGAGACGCGGCGAGAACCTTTGCGGTGGGCGAAGTGAGCCCCGAAAAGAAAAGACTTGCCGAGGTCTGTAAGGAGAGCTTCTTCAGAGGCATCGCCGTATTAAAAGACGGCGCAAGACTGGGAGATTTAGGGCACGCCATACAGAGCTACGTCGAGGGCGAAGGCTATTCGGTCGTAAGAAGTCTGGTAGGACACGGCATAGGGACCGAGCTCCACGAGGACCCCAACGTTCCCAACTTCGGTATCGCCGGACGCGGCACGCGCCTTGCGAAGAATATGACCATTGCCATCGAACCGATGATAAACATGGGCGTCAAGGAAGTGGAAGTTCTCGAGGACGGCTGGACGATAGTCACCGCCGACGGACTGCCCAGCGCTCACTATGAAAACACCGTCGTTATCGGCGAAAACGGAGTGGAAATTCTCACTCTATAACGGTTTCGGAGGTTGTATGATAGAAATTGGACGCGTCGTAATATCCGCTGCCGGAAGAGATAAAGGTCTTCCTTTTGCGGTAGTTGCGACCGAGGGTGATAATTACGTGTATCTTGCGGACGGGAAGTTCAGAAAGCTCGGCAGTCCCAAGAAAAAGAAGATAAAGCACGTAACCGAAACCGGTTTGGTTCTCGAAAAAGTCGCCGACAAGATTGCGGCAAACGCCAAGGTCTTCGACGCGGAAATAAGGGGCGCTCTGCGCACCGCATTAGAGGAGGCGTAAATGTCGAAAGTCGACACAATCGAAACCGAAGGAGTCGTTACGGAAATCCTTCCGTCTACGACGTTCAGAGTGAAACTCACCAACGGCAGCACAATCATCGCTTACCTTGCCGGTAAAATGAGAGTGCATTACGTTAAAGTCTGCGTAGGCGACAGCGTCAAAGTGGCGATAAGTCCCTACGACCTTACAAAAGGCAGAATTATCTACCGCAACAAAAATTAGGAGGCCAGTCAAATGAAAGTAAGACCGTCTGTAAAGCCGATGTGCGATAAGTGCAAAGTTATCAAAAGACACGGCAAAGTTATGATTATTTGCAGCAAATATCCCAAACACAAGCAAAGACAGGGATAAAAACAGTTGCGCACAAGAGAAGTCGTATGCTATAATTAACATTCGGCAGCGGCTTTTTGAAGTTGCGCTTTATATTGACGCGATACGGGGGCGGCTGAAAGCGTCGCCACACGCTTTTACCCCGTCGACCACATAGATAAAAAACAAGGATTTTTTTGGAGGTTACAATGGCTCGTATAGCAGGTGTAGACTTGCCCCGTGAGAAAAGAGTAGAAATCGGTCTGACGTACATATACGGCATCGGTTTGGTTACCGCACAGAAGCTTCTGGCGGAAACCGGCATAAGCCCCGATACCCGCGTTAAGGATTTGTCCGAAGACGACGTTTCTAAAATCAGAGATTACATCGAACACCACCTCGTGGTGGAAGGCGACAAGAAGAGAGAGGTCGCCTTGAACATCAAGCATTTGCAGGAAATCGGATGCTACCGCGGCGTTCGCCACAGAAAGGGCTTGCCCGTTCGCGGTCAGAGCACCAAGCAGAATGCTCGCACCAGAAAAGGTCCCAAGCGTACCGTAGGTCGTTCGAAGAAGTAAGGAGATTCGGTTATGGCAGTCAGAAAATCACAGATTAAGAAGAGAAAAGACTTAAAACGTATCGACAAAGGTCAGATGCACGTTCACGCATCCTTCAACAACACCATCGTTACGTTTACCGATATGGCAGGCAATACCGTCAGCTGGTCGTCTGCAGGTAAGCTCGGTTATAAGGGTAGCCGCAAATCTACTCCTTACGTCGCGCAGTTGGTTGCAGAAGACGCAGCCAAAGCCGCCAAAATGCACGGTATGCGCCGCGTAGAGGTCTTTATCAAAGGACCCGGTCAAGGAAGAGAATCGGCAATTCGCGCTTTACAGGTTGCGGATTTCGAGGTCACGAAAATTCAGGACGTTTCCCCCATTCCGCACAACGGATGCCGTCCGCCCAAGCGCAGAAGATTGTAATCAGGAGGAGAGATAATAATGGCAAGATATACCGGTGCCGTCTGCAAGCTGTGCAGAAGAGAAGGCACGAAATTATTCTTAAAAGGCGACCGTTGTACTTCCGGTAAGTGCGCGCTCTTGACGCGTTCAACCCCTCCGGGACAGCACGGCGCGGCAAGAAAGAAGGCGACCCCTTATTCCTTGCAATTGAGAGAGAAACAGAAGGCAAAGAGAGCTTACGGGCTTTTGGAAAAACAGTTCAGAATGTACTACGATATGGCGGAAAAAATGCGCGGTATTACCGGTGAGAACATGCTTATCCTCATCGAACGCCGCCTTGACAACGTCGTTTACCGCATGGGTATCGGGGCTTCCCGCGCTCAGGCAAGACAGATTGTCAACCACGGTCATATCACCGTCAACGGCCGTTGCGTCAACATTCCTTCCTATCTCGTGAAGGCGGGCGACGTCGTTGCAATCAAAGAGAATAAGAAAGAAAAGGGTCAGTTCCAGTCTTTAAAAGACGTCAAAATCGCTCTTCCCAAGTGGCTTCAGTTCGACGCGACCGCACTTTCCGGTCAGATAGTCGCACTCCCGACCAGAGAGGATATCGATTTGACTATCGCGGAGCACATGATCGTCGAGCTTTATTCTAAATAAGCAAGGAGGTAGCCAGTAATGTTGAAATTGGATAAACCCAAAATTACACAATCGGAAAAGGAAGTAGGTCGCAAAGCCGAATTCGTCGTTACCCCTCTCGAAAGAGGTTACGGTACAACCGTCGGCAACTGCCTGAGAAGAATTCTCTGCACCGCGCTTCCGGGCGCCGCCATCGTCGGCGTGGAAATCGAGGGTGTTCAACACGAGTTCTCTACCATCCCCGGTGTTCGTGACGACGTAGCCGAAATTATCCTCAACCTCAAAGACTTGGCAATCAAAGTCTATTCCGAGGACGAAGGCTATACCGCCCGCGTGAGACTCCATAAAACCACAGCAGGCGTCGTTTCCGCAGCGGATATCGAGCTCCCTGCCGATATTGAGATTTTCAATAAAGACAGATATATCTGCACGCTCGAAGAGGGCGCGACTCTCGATATGACTCTGACAATCGGCGTAGGCAAGGGTTACGTTTCCTGCAAAGCTCAGGTCAAACCCCTGAACGCTCCTATCGGATACATTCCGATTGACTCGCTGTTCTCGCCCGTAGTGGACGTGAGCTATCAGGTCGAAAATACCCGTGTAAATCAGTCAATCGATTACGATAAGCTTACCGTTAGCGTCGAGACCAACGCGACTTCCACTCCTCAGGAAGTAGTCGCTTTGGCTGCGAAGATTATGAACGACCACATGAAGCTGTTCATCGACCTCGTCGATAATCTTGCGGATACCGATATCCTCGTCTCGAAAGACGACGAAAAGGGCGCTAAAACCAATAATATGACAATCGAAGAGCTGGAGCTTTCCGTAAGACCGCTCAACTGCTTGAAGAGAGCCGGAATTCTTACCGTCGACGACCTTATCAAGAGGACGGAAGACGAAATGCTCAAAGTCAGAAACCTCGGTAAAAAATCTTTGGACGAGGTTATCAAGAAACTTGAGAGCATGAACCTCGGCTTGAAGAGCAAGGACGAATAAGGAGTAACTACAATGGCAGGACAGAGAAAACTCGGAAAACGCACAGACCAGAGAGTGGCGCTTGTAAACAACCAAGCCTCCCAGCTTCTGTGGCACGGCAAAATCGAGACCACCGTTGACAGAGCCAAAGAGGTTCGCAAGGTGGCAGAGAAGATGATTACCCTCGCGGTTCGTACCTACGACGACACCGTAGAGGTTACCAAAGAGAAAACCAACCTCAAAAACCAGAAAGTCGCAGTCAAATTCGTCAACGACGGTCCCAAGAAATTGGCGGCTCGCCGTAAGATGATGGCGGTTCTTGCAGACCTTCAGGAGGAACAGGCTGACAAAGAGAGCAAGAAGGATTTCAAACTCCGTACCAAGGACGTGAAACATCCCCTCATCGAGAAGATATTCACGGAGTACGGGCCCAAATACCGCGCACGCGCAGAAGAAAAAGGTCAGGGCGGCGGATATACCCGTATCCTCAAGCTCGGCGCAAGACGCGGCGACGACGCGGAAATGGCGATTATCGAATTAGTATAATCGGCTCTTATCCAAAAACCGAAACGACCTTCGTAAGAAGGTCGTTTTTTATTGCCGCCCGACCGCTCGTCAAATGCAACTAAATTTTTACGATAAAAATATTTTTTTGAAAATCGGAAAAATTTATACTGCTTTTCGTTGTTTTTTTTGCTCGGGAAGTTTATAATACAAATATTATGAAATTACTGCTGGATATAGGAAACACCAATATCAAAATCGGTTTTTACGACGGTAAGGAAGTTACCGACACCTGGCGGTTGGCGACGGATTCCACCAATACCGCTGACGAATACGGCATGCTCTTTATGGATTTGCTTGCCATAAAGGGGTGCGATTTCAACAGTGTGGAAAGCGTTATTATAAGCTCCGTTGCGCCCAACCTCAACTATACGCTCGAGCACATGTGTACGTTTTACATGCACAAGAAACCGATTTTCGTCAACAGCAGCATCAACATGCCCATTAAAATCGATTATTCCTCCCCCGAAGAGCTCGGAGCGGACCGCATTCTGAACGCCGTCGGAGCGTTTACGGAATACGGCGGACCGGTTATTACCGTTGATTTCGGCAGCGCGACTACTTTCGGAGTTGTGGACGAGAAGGGCGTATTCCTGGGCGGACTTATCGCTCCGGGTATAAAATCCAGTCTGGATTCTTTAGTAAACACCACGGCAAAGCTGCCGCGTATAGAGCTGGTCAGACCTGCGAGCTTCGTCGGGAAATCGACGGTTGCAAATATGCAGTCCGGAATTATCAACGGCTTCGTGGGACTGGTGGAATACATCGTCGCTTCCATTAAAAAGGAAACAGGCTTTAAGGAATGTAAGGTCATCGCAACCGGAGGGCTCAGTGAGCTCATCGTTCAGGGCGGAAGTAAGGTCTTTGACGTTATCGACCGTGCGTTATCCATTAAAGGACTTAAGATATTATCCGAACTCAATTAGGAGGTTTATATGAAAAAAGTAGGAGTTGCGCTTCTCGGTCTCGGCACCGTAGGCGGAGGAACGTACAGAATTCTCACAAACAACAGAAACGATATAAGACGCAAGCACGGCGTGGATATCGAAGTTAAACATATATTGGAAAAGGACGTCTCCAAAGCCGTAAAGCTCGGAGTTGACCCTTCAATCGTTTCCACCGATATTGAAAACGTAATAAAGGACAACAGCATTTCCATCGTTGCGGAGTTCTTCGGTGGAATCGAACCCGCGAAAACCTTCCTCATCAAGGCGCTTAAGGCGGGTAAAAGCATCGTTACCGCCAACAAAGAGCTGTTTTCCAAGCATTGGGACGAGCTTCGCGCCGCCGCCGAAGAGGGGAAAGCCGGCTTGTATTTCGAGGCGAGCTGCGTGGGCGGCGTTCCGATTATCCGCACGCTTACCGAAGGAATGCAGGGCAATAACATTCTCTCCCTCATGGGAATAGTCAACGGAACCACCAACTACATTCTCACCAAAATGGCGGACGAGGGCGCGGAATACGCCGACGCACTTCGCGAAGCTCAGCGTTTGGGATATGCGGAGGCTGACCCCACTGCGGACGTGGAAGGGTTCGATTCCATGTATAAGCTGTCGATTCTCTCAACTCTTGCCTTCCATAAGCGCGTTTATATCGAAAACGTCTACAGAGAAGGAATATCCAAGGTTACAAAGAAGGATATCGATTTCGGTAAATCCATGGGCTACACTCTCAAGCTTCTTGCCATCTGCAAGAACAATAAAGGCAGGATAGAAGCGCGCGTGCATCCCGCGTTTATCAAGAACGACCATCCGCTCGCAAGCGTTAAAGGCAGCTTCAACGCCGTTCATATCGTGGGCGACAACGTGGGCGACATCATGCTTTACGGGCGCGGAGCGGGCGATTTGCCCACCGGAAGCGCAATCGTGTCGGATATTGTTTACGCATCCACGCATAAGCCGCAGAATAAGTATTTTCAGGTGAGGAAGAATTCCAGAACCTATTTCAGCAAGGACTTCATGAGCGAATATTACCTTCGCCTGACAGTCAGCGACGAGTCCGGTGTTCTGGCAAAAATCGCCAAGGCTATCGGAGCCTGCGACGTTTCCATAAACGTATTGCAGCAATTGGGCTCCAAAGACGGGCTCGCCGACATTTCCATAATGACGCACGTAACCTGCGAAAACAACGTTAGAAAAGCCGTTTCCAAGCTTAAAAAGCTGGCTTGCGTAAAATCCATAGACAGCTTAATAAGAGTAGAATAATACTTACGCACGTCTATAAGCCATATATCCGCGCACGGTTCCGTGTGCGGATATTTTCATATTGACGAAATATTTCCGACGAATTGTTCAAAACTAATACCGAAGAGTGTCCCGACAGGTTTCCGAATGAAGATTATTTCTACGGTAACCGCTTGAAATATTCAGCAATCTTATTGATTTAAGAGTGAATATGTTGTATACTATAAAAGTATAATTGGGACTAAGTAACAGATTAGTGCAATATTAAGGACAGAAGAAGATGGATAAGAGAATTTTATTGTCTACACCGACAATGCACGGAGAGGAATTAAGGTTTATACACGAAGCGTTCGACCGAAACTGGATAGCTCCGCTCGGATTTAATTGCGATGAGTTTGAAAAGGAAGTCGCCGGGTATATCTCCTGCGGAAGAGAAAAGCTTTACGGACTTTCTCTTTGTTCGGGAACCGCCGCGTTGCATCTGGCGGTGAAGCTCGCCGGAGTTAAAACGGGAGACATCGTTCTTTGTTCAGATATGACTTTTTCCGCAACAGTTAACCCGATTTCTTATGAGGGCGGAGTTCAGGTGTTTGTTGACTCTGAAAGAGATACATGGAATATGGATCCCGAGGCTCTCGAGAAAGCCTTCGAAAAATATCCGCAGGCAAAAGTCGTTATGCTGGCTCATTTGTACGGTACTCCCTCTAAAATGGATGAGATTATCGACGTATGCCGCCGTCACAACGCCGTTCTGATTGAAGACGCCGCAGAAGCGCTCGCTTCTGAGTATAAAGGCAGAAAAATGGGCGTATTCGGGGATTACGGCGTTATAAGCTTCAACGGAAATAAAATAATTACCACGTCGGGCGGCGGAATGCTGCTTACCAAGGAATCGGCTCACAGGGACAAGGCGTTCTTCTGGGCAACTCAGTCCCGTGAAAAGGCTCCGTGGTACCAACACGAGGAAATCGGCTATAACTACCGCATGAGCAACGTGGTGGCGGGTATCGGAAGAGGTCAACTGTTACATTTAGACGAACACCGTCAACTGAAAGAGAATATTTATAACCGTTACAAAGCCGGTTTGAAGGACGTGCCCGTGACGTTAAATCCCTATCTCGATTATACGCTTCCTAACTTCTGGTTAACGTGCATGACTATAGATAAAGGCTGTAACGTTCAGTTTATGGATATTTACAATAAACTCAACGAAGCAAACATCGAAAGCCGTCCTATTTGGAAGCCGATGCATATGCAGCCGATATTCAAGTCTCACGATTTTATCTCGCTTGAAAAAAAATCCGTGGGCGAAGACGTTTTCAGTCGCGGTTTGTGCCTGCCGTCCGACATAAAGATGACGGAAGAAGAACAGGATTACGTTATAGAAACCGTCAAGAGTTGTTTCTGATGGATGATTTTATAACTACGTGGTGGGGAATAACCGTTATATGCGTTTTGGCAGTTATCGTCTGGATAATAATTTCCGCGATATTTTACCGTAGCTTCTTTAAACGTTTTTATGATATTCTGTTGAGCGGAACGGCGTTGCTTGTTCTTTCGCCTTTGTTGCTTGTCCTTACGGTAATAGGCGCTGTCGGGATGAAGGGTAATCCGTTTTTCGTACAGAAGCGCCCTGGCAGAATAAACAGGAAAACCGGAAAAGAGAGGATATTCTCTCTTATTAAATTCCGCACGATGACCTGCGAAAAGGACGAAAACGGAAATCTTCTGCCGGACGAAAAACGTCTGACCAAGTACGGAAAGTTTCTACGCGCCACTTCTTTGGACGAAATCCCCGAGCTTCTCAATATCTTTATAGGGCACATGTCTATTGTCGGACCTCGTCCTCTGCTAGTTCACTATTTACCGTTATACAGCGAAGAGCAACGCCACAGACACGACGTTCGACCGGGACTCACCGGACTTGCGCAGGTTAACGGCAGAAACGCCATTTCATGGGAAGAAAAATTCAATCTCGATTTGGAATACGTCGGGAGCATTACGCTTTGGAAAGACGTTAAAATAATTCTGCAAACTGCTCTGAAGGTTTTCGCGCACAGCGGAATTTCTCAGGAAGGTCATGCGACTATGCAGGAGTTTACCGGAAATAAAAGCGTTAATAATGCAAAAAGCGTAGTTATTATCGGCGCCGGCGGACACGCTCACGTCGTTGCGGATATAGTAAGGAGTTCGGGGGATAACGTCGTTGCATTTCTGGACGACAATGCGGAAGCCACGGACAGAGCGGGCGGAATTTCCGATTATGTAAATTATCCCGACGCCGAGTTCGTTATAGGAATTGGAAACGCAGACGTCAGAAAGCGTATTTCTTCGGAATTGAAAGTTAAATGGTATACGGCAATTCACCCGAGCGCGGTCGTTTCGGACAGTGCGGTTATCGGGGAAGGTACCGTCGTAATGCCAAACGCAACGGTAAACGCCCGCGCAAAAATAGGCGCGCATTGCATTATAAATTCGGGCGCGATTGTAGAACACGATAACGTAATTGAGGATTTCGTGCACGTTTCGGTGGGCGCTAAGCTGGGCGGGGCGGTAAGCGTCGGAGAAAAGACCTGGGTTGGTATCGGAGCTACGGTCAATAACAACGTCAGCATCTGCGGCGATTGTATGATTGGAGCGGGCGCTCTTATAATTTCCGATATAAACGAAAGCGGAACTTACGTAGGCGCTCCCGTACGGAGGCTGTAATGAAAATTCTACTTATTACGCCTACTTCCAATCAGATTGTAACGTTCAGGAAAGCTCTAATAGAAAAATTCCAATCCGAAGGACACGAAGTATTCACTATAGCCTTTGACGAGGAAAACAGAGAGGTTATCGAGAGCAGAGGGATAACTCATTTTTGCGTAAGCGGAGCAAACCGTAGCTTAAATCCTATCAAAATTCTGAGCTTGAAACGGAGCTACGCCAAAATAATTTCCCAAGTCAAACCCGATATCGTATTTACGTTTATGCTTAAACCCAATACTTTCGGAGTGTTGGCGGCAAAAAAAGCTAAGGTTAAAAATATTTTCTCGATGGTCGAGGGCGCGGGTGACGTTTTTATAAACGGCGGCTTGAAATGGAAAATAATAAGATACGTCGTATGTAAGCTTTACAGACGGTCTTTCAAATACTCCAAGAAAGTGTTTTTCTTAAATCAAGACGACAGAAACGAATTTATATCCCGTAAGCTCGTAAAAGAAGCTCAGTGCACCGTTATTCCGGGTATCGGCGTAGACACGGAGCATTTTGCATTTAAACCTGTTAAGAATTACAGAACCTTTCTTATGGTTGCAAGAATGCTCAGAACGAAAGGCGTAATCGAATATTGTAAAGCGGCGCGGATAGTAAAACAAAAATATCCAGACGCGGTTTTTAATTATCTCGGCGCAGAGGGGAATATTAAGATTGCGGATATTCAGGAATATATAGACGACGGAAGCGTCAATTATTTGGGTGTTACGAGTGACGTGCGTCCATACTTAGAAGGCGTATTATTATTATTATTATCCTCATATAGAGAGGGAATGCCGATGTCTATCATGGAGGCGGAGGCTGTTGGAAGAGGTATAATTGCAAGCAACAGCGTAGGCTGTAAAGATACCGTCGTCGACGGATATAACGGGTTTCTCGTAGAATGCGGGGACTACGAAGCTATGGCGGAAAAAATTATATGGTGCATAGAGCATCCTGCTGAAGCCGAACAGTTCGGAATAAACAGCAGAAAATTGGCGGAGGAAAAATTTAATCAGACTTCTGTCAATAATAAGATTTATGAAGTGATTGCAAATAAAGGATAATAGTTATGAGCGAGCAACATTTTCCGATAAGAGTTTTACACGTATTGACGGCGATGCACCGAGCCGGCACGGAAACGTTATTGATGAACTATTATCGAAATATAGACAGAGATAAAATACAGTTCGATTTTGCCGTAAGCTCAGTCAGCGAATGCGATTACGACAAGGAAATCGAAGAATTAGGCGGGCATATCTTTCATTATCCGAGATATAAGATTACAAATCATTTTGCATATAAAAAATGGTGGAAACAATTCTTTAAGGAGCATCCGGAATACAAAATCGCACACGGACATATCGGCAGTACGGCCGCTATTTATTTGAAAATAGCTAAGAAAAACGGTTGTTATACCATTGCGCACAGTCATAGTTATATGGCGCCGGACAAATCTTTAAAGGCGATGATTTATAGAATCTATTCTAAACCGACGAGAAAAATAGCCGACTATTTTTTCGGTTGCTCGAAAGATGCGTTGCTAGACAGATACGGTATGAAAGTTGCAAGTGATAATACTAGGTCTTCGGTTTTGCCGAATGCGGTTGACACTGAAAAATTTGTTTTTTCCGAAGAAATAAGGCAAGAGGCAAGGAATGAATTCGGGCTTTCAGACAGCACGCTCGTAGTGGGAACTGTAGGCAGATTATCAGTGCAAAAAAATCCTGATGGGATAATAGAAATAATCAAGAAACTGAGAGACAGAGCTCAGGATTTTAAATTTTTATGGATAGGCAGAGGAGAACTTGAAGAGTATATAGTTTCTAAAATCAAAGCCGAAGGCTTGGAAGATTACGTAATTATGACCGGAGTGCGAAACGACGTACATCGCTTATATCAGGCAATGGACGTATTTATATTGCCGTCAATATATGAAGGACTGGGAAACGTTTTGATTGAAGCGCAAGCCGCAGGGCTTCCGTCTTTCTGTAGCGATAGGGTGCCTCTTGAAGCAAAGGTTTCCAATCTTTGCCGCCATCTTTCAATAAACGATTACGAAGATTGGGCTGACGCTATTTTGCATGCCGATAAAAGCAATAGAGCTAATATGTATGATATAATAGCCGAAAGCGGTTATGATATAAAACAAAATGCGCAATTTCTGCAGGAGTTCTATTTGAGTAAAAGGAATTGATAATGGTAGCGAATCTGGTTTTATATTCTATACTCATTATCCTATCTTTTTACGTCGCTAAAAGGAGTTATGCGCATAGATGTGGGAGTTCCGTTCTCAGGGATGATAAAACCGTCATTTCATTTTGGGCTATTATATTTATAGCTGTTTTATGTACTTTATACAATTTATTCGTTACAGAACAAGGAATTTCATCCGGCAACATTCAGGGAGACAGGCTCTTTTATTCTCTGAATTTTGCAGGAACAAGAAAAGCCGGTACAGTAGGCTTGCAATGGTTGATTGACTTTATACATTTATTCTCTGACAACTCAAAGGTATTGTTTTACGGCACTACATTCGTCTGTGTTTTAATCACTTTAGTTGCTTACCGCAAGTTTGAAGGCGCAATGCCTACTGCCATATTGTTTCTGATATTGACACAGTGGATTTTCAGTACGATAGTCAATATCAAACAGTGCTATTGTACGGCGTTTGCGACATTATTTTTTGTTTATGCATTCAGAACGACTAATTTGAAGAATACTTTATGCTGCTTTATTTTTGCGGCATTAGCAGTAATGTTTCATCAAGCAGGATACATTTTATTCTTTGTATATATAGTTATTAAGCTTTTTCACAGCAAAAAGAGCAGTCTGTTTCTTTTAATTGTATGTTTTGCCGTTTTCTTGTTTTTTGAACCTATGGTTTTGCTTTTGGCAAAAATCGCAGGCCCGATATTTCCGTCTTTGGCGAGTAAAATAAATCAATACTTTTTGTATCATAATGCAGAGACAGAAAGTGCTATTTCAGGTTTTATAAAGGGCTTGCCTTTTTATTATGTTACTCTTGTCGGTTTTCTGAGACAAAAAACGTTGGCAAATAAAATTAAGAATTATTACTTATTTTTGGATATAAGTATAATTGCTTCGCTTGTTTATATGTTGTCCATTTATAATGCATGGTTATTCAGACTGATATATATCTTCTATTTCCCGATAGCGATATTTTTTGCTCAGATTTTAGCGAACAATTCCAACCGCAAGTCTTATTATATCGACTATTTCGTTGTTTTCGGGGGACTGGCTGTAGTATTATATAGATATATTGCTTTAATGTATGTAAATTACGGTGGATTTTCGGGGATTTTGTAATAATGATAGAATTATTGCAAGGTAAATAAAAGGAAAAATAATGGCAAATATTCGTTCTCGTACGCGCAATTCAGCAAATAATACTTTTTGGGGTGCATTGTTTTTTGTTGTCAAAATGCTCCTGCAGTTTGTTGTGCGCGCCTTGTTTATCAGATTTCTCGGGAAAGAGTATCTGGGACTTAACGGTCTTTTTACCAATATTCTCAATATTCTGTCTTTAGCTGAGCTTGGAATCGGGAACGCTATAGTCTATTCGATGTATAAACCGATTGCCGACGGGGATATGGAAAAGACCAAGGCATTTCTCAGAGTTTATCGGAATATTTACTTTGCAATCGGTACAGTAATAACAGTTATAGGACTGGCGTTGATACCTGCGTTGGATTACTTTGTAAACGACGCACCTGACGTTGACGTTAATATTTACGTTGTTTATGTGCTTTATTTAGCGCACAACGTTGTCGGATACTTTTTTGCCTACAGAAGGTCTTTGGTGTTTGCGGCTCAACGCAACGACGTGGAGAGTAAAGTTGGGATAGTTTCCCAATTATTGATTGCCGTAATACAAATCGCCGTACTCATTCTTTCCAATAATTACTATTTGTATGCGGCGGCAATGTTGGTCGGAGCTGTTTTCGACGCTGTAGGCGTATTTGTTTTATCTTATAAAGTTTTTCCGATACCTCGGGGCAAAGCCAAGAAACTCGAAAAAGAAGATACTAAGATTCTTGTAAAAAATTCCGCGGCAAAATTTGTCCAAAGCATAGGTTGGAACGCTGTATTTTCTACGGACTCCTTAATTATTTCCGCTTATTTGGGATTGGCTCTTTTAGGAGTGTATTCTAACTATACCTTAATCATGACTTCTCTTATTTCCGTAGTTAATCTGTTTTGTACTTCCGTCAAGGGAAGCGTGGGAAATCTGATTGCAAACTCAGAACGAGAAAAAGTTTATTTTATATTCAAGGCATTAACCCTGGCTCTATTCTGGTTGATTGGGTTCATATTTATAGGACTTGTCTGCTGTTATCAGGATTTTATCGTTTTGTTTACCGGAAGCGAAGAGTATCTGTTAAGTTTTATATCTATGGTGTTGATTTGCTTGCAGTTCTTTTTCAGGGTTTCGAGATACATGGTCGAGACCTTCAAAGATTGCGCCGGCTTGTTTTGGAACGACTGGTTCCGACCGCTTTTAGATGCAGGTCTTAATCTCGGATTGGATTTTCTACTGCTATATTATATGGGTTTGAACGGCGTTATTTTGGCTACTATAATAAGCACAATTACCGTTTCGCTGTGGATTGAACCGTATGTATTGTTTAAGCATTGTTTCAAACAGCCTCTTTGGAAGTATTTCGTTCGATATGCGGTTTATACAGCTATTGTAGCCGTTGTATGTCTAATCACCTTCGGAATATGTTATTTTATTCCAAGCGGAGGGCTGTGGTGGTTTTTGTTAAAACTATCCGTTTGTGCAATTGTTCCTAACGGCTTGTTCTTACTGTGCTTTTTCAGAACAAAAGAATTCAGATATCTATTCAAAGGTATAAAAAGATTGTTTTTTACTAAAAATCAGAAAGAAAGTCAGAATAAGGTTGAAAATGGTGACTGAAAATGGAACAGGAAACTCTAAAAAAATTACAGGAAACCGAAGCGCAGATTTTATCGGTTGTAGATAAATTCTGCGAATTAAACAATATCCCGTATTCTTTATATGCAGGAACGGCTTTGGGGGCGGTAAGACATCGCGGGTTTATTCCTTGGGACGACGACATAGATATATGCATGCTCAGAGAGGATTACAATCGCTTTTTGCAACTTTGGCGGGAAAACCCTATAGAGGGTTATTCTCTTGCGGGCGACGATGAGCCGGGCTGTCAGATAAACCATTCTAAAATATTGAAGGACGGCACGGTTTTAGCGAGCAAAGAAGAGTTGGAAAAGCCGGTTCATCACGGAATATGGTTGGATATCTTTGCCTTAGATAAAATTCCGCAGGATAAATCCAAGAGAAAAAGGTTTTTGTTTTGGGCTACAATCAGGCTTGTTTATACGAGAGGGTATCCGATAAAGAATAAAGGTAAGTTTTTAGAGCTCTTATCCCGAATAATGCTGATTTTGCCCAAAAAGCTACAAAGAAAATTGAAACTATATTCGGATAAGAAAATTACAAAATATAATAATTCGGAAAAGGATTGCGATTTGATAGGGTTGGAAGCTCCGCATTCGTTGAGAACTATTTATCCTGATACCGTTATGTCCGAATTTGAAAAAATAAATTTCGGGGATTATAAGTTTTCCATATCGAAGCAATACGATTTAATGTTGCGTTTAAAGTTCGGAGATTATATGCAATTGCCGCCTGAAAGCGAAAGGGTATGTAAGCATAATCCCGAGGTTATAAAGTTTTAGTAAACAAAAAGCCGCACCGTAAAGTGCGGCTTTTGTATTTTGGGAAAGGGTTATTTGGTTTCGTCGTTCTTGCGGATATCTTTGCGCATGATTTTGCCGGAGATGGTTTTGGGGAGCTCGTCGACGAATTCCACCACGCGGGGGTATTTGTAGGGGGCGGTGGCGTGTTTGACGTAGTCCTGAAGCTCCTTTATGAGGGCTGCGGAAGGAGTGTAGCCTTTGGAAAGGACGATTGTCGCTTTGACCAATTGTCCTCTTTCGCCTTCCAAGTCGGGCACGCCGGTTATGGCGCATTCTTTTACTGCGGGGTGCTCGTGCAGGGCGCTTTCCACTTCAAAGGGTCCGATACGGTAACCGCTTGACTTGATAATATCGTCTTTTCTTCCGACGAACCAGTAAAGTCCTTTTTCGTCTCTCGTAGCCAAATCGCCCGTTCCGTAATACTTGCCGCCGAGCGACCTTCTGGTATGCTCCGTATCGCCGTGGTAGCCGATTAAAAGTCCGAACTGGTTCTCTCTGAGTCTGACGCAAATCTCGCCGACGGTATTGTCGCCGACCTCGTTGCCGTCCCCATCGCACAAAACGATGTCGTAGATGGGCGAGCAGGGGAGACCCATGGAGCCGTAGCAGGGCGTGCAATATTTGAAGGTACCGAGAAGAACGGCGGATTCGGACTGTCCGAAGCCTTCGTAAATCTGCAGTCCGGTAGCTTCATGGAAGGCTTTGGCGACGGCGGCGTTTAAGGGCTCGCCGGCTGTCGAGCAGTGGGTAAGTGACGAGAAGTCGTATTTGGACATATCCTCTTTGATTAAGAAGCGGTAAATAGTCGGCGGCGCGCAGAAGGTGTTGATACCGTATTTGCTGATGAGCGGCAGCACGTCGGTCGGTGTAAATCTTCCTAAGAATTCGTAGCAGAAGACCGCGCTTCCGGCAATCCACTGACCGTAGATTTTGCCCCAGCTGAACTTCGCCCAGCCCGTTTCCGCCATGGTAAAATGCAGACCGTCGTCAACGACGTCCTGCCAAAAGGCGGCGTTCATTATGAAGCCTAAGGGGTATTTGAAGCTATGGGCAACCATTTTGGGGTAACCGGTCGTTCCGCTCGTAAAATAGATGAGCATCGTGTCGTTAAGTACCGGACGGTATCCCGTATTTAACGTATCGGGAGCCGTATCTGATAATTCGTGGAAATTAAGGAAGCCGTCGACGTCGCTTATCGTCATAACTTTTTCAAGAGTTGAGCAATCGTTTTTGGAGTTCTTGATATGGGTCAGGATATCGTCCTTATCTATCGAGATAATCATTTTAACGCCGGCTAAGTTGCAGCGGTAGGAGATGTCCTTTTCGGTCAGCATAAAGGTCGCGGGGACGATTATTATGCCGAGCTTGCAGCATGCGACGTTGACGAGATAGTATTCGTAACGGCGGTTTAACATGGTCATTATAACGTCGCCGCGTTTAAGTCCCAAGGAGAGGAACATATTGGCGACGCGGTTGGACGCCTTTGACATTTCCTCAAAAGTGAAAATTTTCTCGTTGCCGTGGTTGTCGCACCATACGAGCGCGCGTTTATCCGGACTAACTCGCG
>CAYXBO010000004.1:0-21496 GCA_964463195.1 uncultured Christensenellaceae bacterium
ACCATGGTTGCGCAGTCTACCGTAACCTTTTTCCCCATAGTCCAATTGGGATGCTTCAATGCGTCCGCAGCTTTAGCGTGCTTTAAGTCCTCTACCGTCAAATCGCGGAATGCGCCTCCCGAAGCGGTAATGATGAGCCTTCTGATGTTTTCCGCCCTTTCCAGACACTGCCACATTGCCGAATGCTCGGAATCGACGGGTCGGATTTCCCCTCCGCATTTTTCGGCGATTTTTCTCAGGTGCGAGCCGAAACACACTATACTTTCTTTATTGGCTGTCGCGAGGATTTTCCCTGCGGAAAGAACGGCGGCCGACGGCTCCAGACCATCGAGACCGGCAATGCCGTTTACGACGATATCGGCTTCCGCATAGGTTTCGGGACGTGCCAAAATGCCCGTATCCGCAGTTTGCAACGTGCAGTATGCGCGTTTAACGCCGAATTCTTCAGCCTCAGCTTTAAGCCCTGAGGAGTTGGAGCTGTTTGCAAGGAGAACCATGGAAAACAGCTCGGGGTGTCGTCTTACGACGTTCAAGGTCTGCACCCCTATCGAGCCCGTTGCTCCTAAGACTGCGATTTTGATTTTAGGCAAAGAACACCAGCATAACCGGCAAAATAAACATACTGCCGAATAAAATGGAATCTATTCTATCCATAAAACCTCCGTGGGTGCCTAGGAGATTGGAATAATCTTTTATTTCCAGTTTGCGTTTAATGAGGGAAGCGGTAAGGTCTCCTATCTCGCCCAAAAGCCCCGTAACAAAACCGAGGGCGGCGTACACTCCCATTGCCGCGCCTATGCTTCCGCCGAAATAATCCGTAAATGAGAAAGTTACGTTTGAAGGAAACCCCGCGTATTCAAAAATCGCGAAAATACACAGAGCTCCTGCAATTCCGCCTATAAGTCCGGCAACCGAACCGGATACCGTCTTTTTGGGAGAGATTTCCGGAAACGCCTTGGGACCTCCTATAAGAGAACCGAAAAGATACGCGAATAAATCCGAAACGAGCGGAGCCCATACTGCGATAAGAACGGGAATTATTCCGAATTTCGCGTGCATGGGATACGCCAAAGACCCTATAGCAAGCGGATAAATCAGAATAAAAAATGTCACCGCAAGGTCTTGAAAATCGCGCTTTTCCTTAGAAAAAACGAAGGAAAAGGTAGTAGCAAAGAAGCCCAAGGCTATTGCCGTAAAGAGCCCTGCAAAACCGAAAAAGTATTGAAGAGGATAAATCGTTACGGCGGATACGACAATCGGAATGAAAAACGGACGGAATTTCTTTTTCATTGCGAAATACATTTCAAACGCCGCAATCGTTACGAATATAAACAAAACGGCATCCAAAGCAAAGAAGCCGTAGTTGAAGCTTCCTATATAAATGCTTAACAGCATAAGTCCGGCGAGAATGATACCGGTTACGGTGCGTTTTAAGAGCGTCTTAATCATTCTTCTCTCCCAAACCGTCTTTTCCGTGCCGCGAAATCCGACGCAATCTTGTCTAAATCGGACTTTTCAAAATCCGGCCACAGCTTATCCAAAAACATCAATTCGGAGTAAACGCATTGAAGCGGCAAAAAGTTGGAAAACCTGCACTCTCCGCCGTATCTTACCAAAATATCGGGATTGGGAATGTTCGCCGTATACAAGTGGTCTCTTATCTCCTCAATGGTTATAGGTTCACCGTTCATACTCATCAAGCGGTTTCGGAATATGAGATTGAACGCGTTGGTTATTTCCTCTTCTCCGCCGTAAGCGATACAGAGAACGACCGTCATTCCGGTGTTCTGTTCGCTCTTTTTCATAAGTCCCGCAAGCTGCGAGAGAAGCGGTTGCGGTATGCGGGCAAAATCACCGGCAACGCGCATTTTTATGGAATATTTCGCTATAAGGTCGTCCAAACGCTTATCGAGAATACATTCGCTCATGAGGTCGAAAATACCCTTGACCTCTTCCGCGGAACGTCTGAAATTTTCCGTAGAAAAAGCATATAGAGAGAGATATTCTATCCCTCTCTCCGCTGCGCCTTCAACTATTTCGGCAACCTTTCCGGCACCCTCACGGTGTCCGAGCAAACGGTGTCCGCCGTGGGACATTCCCCATCTGCCGTTGCCGTCCATAATTACTGCGAGATGCCTCATCAGACGCTCATTATCTCCTTTTCTTTTTCGGCAGCCGCCTTATCTATTGCGGCAATCTTTTCGGCAACCGTTTTTTCGATATCCTTTTCGTATTTGGAAAGGTCGTCTTCGGTTATAACACTGTCTTTTTTCAGCTTTTTCAACTCGTCGAGAGTATCTCTTCTGATATTTCTGACGGCTATTTTGGCGTTTTCAGCCATTGCGCGAACGTCCTTCGTCAAAGTCTTTCTTCTCTCTTCGGTAAGCTCCGGAAAAATAAGTCTGATGACTTTTCCGTCGTTGTTGGGCATCAAACCTATGTTTGCATCGATTATTGCCTTTTCAACGTTCTTTAATGCGCTCATATCCCAAACCGAAATCATGAGTACGCGGGCTTCGGGAACGGAAATGTTAGCCATTTGTATTATAGGCGTAGGCGTTCCGTAATAGTCCACCAAAACCTTGTCGAGAATGTGCGTATTTGCGCGTCCGGCGCGGAGGCTTGTAAGCTCCGTCTGATAGGAAGAAAGAGATTTATCAAATCTTTCCGCCGCGTCGTCGAATATAAGTTCTACGTCTATTAAATCGTATGCCATAATTTACTCCTCTTTAATTTATAAGTGTTCCGATTTTTTCGCCGCTTACGGCTCGGATTATGCTGTTTTCTTCGGAAAGACCGAACGCAAGAACGGGAATGCTATTATCCATGCAAAGCGTAACTGCCGAGGTATCCATAGCCGTAAGCCCTTTCTTTATAAAATCCACGTAAGATATGCTGTCGTATTTTACCGCAGTCGGGTCTTTCTTGGGGTCTGCCGAATAAATACCGTCGATATTTTTGGCAAGGAGCAGAATTTCCGCGCCGATTTCCGCAGTACGGAGCGCGGCTCCGGTGTCTGTCGAGAAAAACGGATTGCCCGTTCCGCAAGCGAAAATGACTATTCTGCCCTTTTCGAGATGGCGGAGAGCCTTTCTCAGAATATACGGCTCTGCAACTCTAGTAATAGTCAGTGCGGTCTGAACTCTCGTTACAACTCCTGCGTTTTCGAGAGCGTCCTGAAGAGCCAGAGCGTTTATTACGGTAGCCAGCATTCCCATATGGTCGGCGGTCGTTCTGTCCATTGCGGAATTTTTCTGACGGCCGCGCCAGAAGTTTCCGCCCCCGATGACGATACCTATTTGCGTACCCATGGATACGCAAACCTTAAGCTGTTTAACGAGCGCGTCAACCTTGTCGCTGTCTATACCGAAACCCGTAGGCGCCGCAAGGGCTTCACCGCTGATTTTTATCAATACACGCTTATATTTGGACATAAAACCTCCGCTTAACAGAAATAAAAGCGCAAACGCGCTTTTATTTGACCGTTATTTGTTTGCGTTCATTTTTGCAACCTGAGCGTTAATCTCTTCGGCAAAATTGTCAACCTTCTTTTCCAGTCCGTCGCCCATTTCGTAGCGAACGAAACGTCTTATCGTAATCTTTTCGCCGATTGCGGAAATCGTTTCGTTGAGAAGCTGGGTGATGGTCTTGGAGGGGTCCTTTACGAAATCCTGCTCGAGAAGGCAAACCTCTTTGTAGTATTTCTGAATTCTGCCTTCGACCATTTTCGCAATGATTGCAGCCGGCTTCGGCTTATCCTCGTTGAGTGCCTGAGCGGTAAGAATTTCGCGCTCCTTCTCGAGGTCTGCCGCGTTGACTTCATCTTTGGAAACGTAAAGCGGTTTCGCCGCGGCAATCTGTAAAGCGATGTCGTGAACGAAGGCTTTGAACATGTCCCCGCGTGCAACGAAGTCGGTTTCACAGTTGACTTCGACTAAAACGCCGACCGTTCCGCCCATATGTATATAGGAATCGACGATACCCTGAGAAGCAATTCTCGCCTGCTTTTTGGCAGCGGACGCGATGCCCTTTTCTCTGAGATACTCGATTGCCTTTTCCATATCGCCGTCGGTTGCCTCAAGCGCCTTTTTGCAATCCATCATACCAACGTTGGTACGACCTCTTAATTCCATTACGTCTTTGGATGTAAATGCCATTTTAATGTCCTCCCTCTTACTCTTCGACGTCGGCAACCGTTTCTTCGGTCTCCGCTTCTTCCGCGACGACTTCTTTATTTGCCTGGTCGCCTTCTTTTGCTTCGATTACCGCGTCGGCGATAACTCCCGCAATGAGCTTAATTGCGCGGATTGCGTCGTCGTTGCCGGGGATTACGTAATCGACTAAATCGGGGTCGCAGTTGGTGTCGACCAACGCTACAATCGGAATACCGAGCGCTCTCGCCTCTTTAACTGCAATGTGCTCGACTTTAAGGTCTGCAACGAAGAGCGCGCCGGGAAGCGTGCGCATATTTTTGATTCCGCCGAGGTTCTTCTCGAGAACGTCTCTTTCGGCTTTGAGCTTCATAACCTCTTTCTTGGGAAGAAGGTCGAACTCACCCATTATTTCGGCTTGGTTCAATTTATTGAGTTTGTCGATACGGGTTCTGATGGTCTGGAAGTTGGTAAGCGTGCCGCCCAGCCAGCGCTCGTTCATATAGAACATTCCGCATCTTTCGGCTTCCGAACGGATAGCGTCTTTGGCTTGCTTCTTCTTACCGACGAAAAGAACGCTTTTGCCTTCTTTCACTACGGAAAGAATGAAAGCGTACGCTTTTTCGATTTGTTCGACGGTGAGCTGAAGGTCGATAATGTGAATATCGTTTCTTGCGTCGAAGATGTATTTCTTCATCTTCGGGTTCCACCGTTTGGTGAGGTGTCCGAAATGGACGCCGGCTTCTAACAGTTGCTTCATGCTGATTGCTGCCATAGTTTGTTACCTCCTGTTTTTATTCCTCCCCGACGGTCTCAGACCTTCCCGACCGAACGTGCGGCAACCGGAAACGTCTTGCGACGGGTGCGTTATGGCTAAAATATATTATCATATAAATACCGTCAATGCAAACGATTTTCCGGTCTTCAGGAAGATTTTTTAATCTTCGCAGTCGTCACAGCCACAGCCGCAACTGCCCCCTTCCTCTTCGAGCATTTTGTTGAGCTCTTCGACTACCTCGTTGAAAACCTTCTCGTCAGCTATAAAACCGTATTCGGCGTTCTCGCCCTCACCGGTTTTGGCGGCAATATAGAACTCCTGCTCGCCCTCTTCTTCCTCCGTTCCCATAATTTCCTGAAGAACGGCGTAGGTTATTCCGTGAACGTCGAATTCCATAATTTTCGCGAAGAAATGCTCCCCTCCTTCGGGGTCGACCATGGTAACGATTTCCGCTTCTTCGTCGCAGCCGCAATCGCAATGCTCGTGGTCGTGGTCGTGTCCGCAGTCGCAGGTGTGCCCCTCGTCTTCGCAGTGGCAATGTTTTTTGTTGTCTTCCATTTTTTCTACTCCTTATAAATAATTGCTTTTATCGAGGTACGCCTGAAGTATCAGAGTCGCGGCGACCTTATCTATAACCTTTTTGCGGTTTTCTCTTCTTACTCCGCCGGATATAAGAACCTTTTCAGCCGATACGGTGGTAAGTCTTTCGTCCTGAAAAACTACCGGAAGTCCGGTCTTTTCTCCGAGCATTCTGCCCCATTCGCGAGCCATTTCCGCGCGCGGTCCTTCGCTTCCGTCCATGTTTACCGGAAGTCCGACTATTACCGTATCGCATTGCTTCTCTCTGACGAGTGCGGCGAGATACTCTATATCCGCCTGAACGTCGTTTTTCTTACGGGTGTAGGTTTCGTAGCCGCTTGCGATAATCCCCATTAAATCGGATGTCGCAACACCTATTCTTACGTCGCCCAGGTCAAACGCGATTTTTCTCACGCTTCCACCTCCGCGAACCATTTGTCGGGGTCTTTATCGAGGCGAAGCCAGCCGAATACGACGAAGCTTAAAGCTACGACCAACGCAATTCCAGCCGTCATGCCGATAGCCGCAAGCTGCGACATGTCGAAAACCAGCGGTATAACTATGCCGCATATCATAAATAACAGACCCGACAGCATAACCTTGAAGTTGAGTCCCATGAACGCCGGATTGTTTTTGGTAATCTGCGCTATGTTCTGCCAGCTTATGTTTATTTTGCGCATGTCGTTGGATAGAGCCATCATATCGTAGCCGCATCCGCCGACAAAGGCAACGACAAGCACGCAAACCGTTGCAAGAGCAACAGCCCCGCCGTCGGCTCCGCTGATAATCATAGTAATAAGCATGCCGATTGAGGCAAGAACCGACGAAATAGCCGTTTGAATAAACGACAGCATAAGCTTCAGATTGGTTACGGTTTTTCCGGAAATCGGCAAGGTTTTGAGTGTCCTGAAATTTTTACCCTCTCTCGAGAACCCGACCGACGCCAGCATATTGGTTACACAGGTAAGCATAAAGCCGATATACAGCATCATATTGTAGCTCATCAGCGAGCTGAATTTCAGGAAAAACTCCAGTTCCTCTTCCTCGACCTCAATGCTTGCCTGACCGAACGCAAACCCGAAAATAGCTCCCATTAAAGGAAACATTATAAAGGACATAAGAAATCCTATCATGAGCGTAGGAGTTTTAAAGAATGTTCTGATTTCCTTTAATAAGAAGGTTTTCTTAAAGGAGTAGCCTTTGAAAGAGGCTTCCTTATTCTTCTTTTTACGCGACCCGCCGGTTCCGGTTTCAAGACCTTTTGAAAGAACCCGTTTATAACTGAAATTGGACAGTACGACCGCTACCGTCCCCGCAGCCAAAACCACACCGATATAGGCTAAAAACCAAGCGATTGACAGCGCGGACTGAGAGCTCAGCGCCATTTTCAGCGGATAATTGAATATGAATGCCTTGTCCCATCCGTGGAAAAACGCCATCATAGTCGCGGGGTCGTCGGCGGAGCCTCCGAGCTCGGGGTTGAGCGCAAACTGAATTCCTATAGACACGCCCGCAAGACAGACGGTGGCTATTACGCCGAATATGGTGTTTGCAACCTCGCTCTTTTTAATAAAGGACAGAAGATACATAATCGGCATCGCGAGCACGCCTATTATCAAAAGCGGAATGAGCGGTATAAGGAAAGTCGCAATAAGGCTGTAGATAAAATACCCCTCTCCCACGGAAGCAAAACTCAAAGTCAACGATTTAACTATGCCGTAGGTTAAAAGAGACGGCAAGGATATAACCGCCGAAAGTCCCAGCTCCGTCACGTACACCATAGACATTTTAGCGAGGAAAATCGACATGGAGGATACGGGAAGCGTGGACAGCGTTGCAGCGTCTTTTGAGAAGAACAGAAAATCTACGGCAGCTATAAGTCCGAATATGAGAACTATAAGCTGCGCTATCCCTACGAGTGCCACGGCAACGCTTCCGTCGTCATAAGGAGCTGCAGCAAGCGTCATCGAAACGGTAATGAAGGCTACAAAAATTATGAAAAGTAGTCCCAGCAACAATAAGCCGAGCTTCGGGGCGATTTTCTTTTTGCCGCCCTTTTCCTTCTGCCCCATGGTAGATTTGAATATTATACGGAATATGAGGCTTGTATCCTTAAATAACTTTTTCATAAAAGACCGTCATCCTTTTTTCCGAACAATCCGCCGAACAGTCCGCGTTTTTTCGGCTGCGGAGCTATCGGTGCCGGCTCGACGTATTCCGCTTCAGCCTGTTTGGTAAGGGTCAGGAAGAACTCCTCAAGCGATTCGTCTCCGTCCTTGTTTTTCAAATCCTCAATAGAGGATACGGTAAGAAGCCTACCCTTATCGATAACCGCAACCTTGGTGCATACCTTCTCTACAACGTCCAGAACGTGCGAAGAAAAGAAAACCACCTTGCCCTTTGCGGCGTGTTCCGCCATCAGCTGTTTTAGGTTATAGGCGGACTGAGGGTCCAGACCGGTCATAGGCTCGTCCAGTATCCACACGTCGGGGTCGTGAACGAGCGAGGCTATTACGGAAAGCTTTTGCTTCATACCGTGCGAATAGCTCGAAATGCTGTCGTTAAGTCTGTCGGACAATCCGAACAATGCGGCAAGCTTTTCCGTGCGTTCCCGCCTCTCGTCCTGAGGGACGCCGAAGATATCGGCGATAAAGTTGACGTATTCCGCGCCTTTTAAGCCTTCGTAGGTTATGTGCTCGTCCGGAACGTATCCGATATGCCTTTTGGCTTCAATCGGATGCTCCTTCATGTCTACGCCGCAGATTTTTATGTTTCCGGCGTCGTATCCGTATATTCCGGTGAGACATTTGATGGTCGTGGATTTTCCCGCGCCGTTAGGTCCTAAAAATCCGAAGATATCTCCGTTTTCGACTGTAAAGGTAACGTCGTCAACGGCTTTCACTCCACTGCCCTTGTAGGTTTTAGAAAGTCCGGTAATTTCTATCATTGCATCGTCCTCTTAATAGTTGGGGTTAAATGGCTCGAAATAAGCCTTAGGATGGTCGCATACCTCGCACTTATCGGGCGCGTTTTTGCCTTTGACTAAGTTTCCGCAGTTGCGGCATCTCCAAACGGTTATTTCGTCCTTATTGTAAATTCTTCCCGTCTCGACGAGCTTTGCAAGCGCTTTATAACGCTCCTCGTGCGACTGCTCGATTTTCGCTACTCCCTCGAATTTTTCGGCTATTTCGTCGAAGCCCTCTTTTCTCGCAACCTCGGCAAAACGCTTATACATGTCGGTCCATTCCTCGTTTTCGCCTTTTGCGGCGGCAAGAAGGTTTTCGACAGTCGAGCCTATTCCGGACAGCGCCTTGAACCACATTTTAGCGTGTTCCTTTTCGTTTAACGCCGTTTCCTGAAAAACTGCGGCTATTTGCTCGTAGCCCTCTTTTTTGGCAACCGACGCAAAGTAGTCGTACTTGTTTCTCGCCTGCGATTCGCCGGCGAAAGCCGTAAGTAAATTCTTTTCCGTTTCCGTTCCTTTTAATTGCATTTTTTAATCCTCCTTTAGCAATTTTGGAATTATTATTTTTGCTTCCCTTCCGTTTTCGGTCGGGATATAAAAACGCTCGTTCTTTAGGGAATGAGGCAAATATTGCTGCTCAACCCATCCGCCGTAATCGTGCGGATATTTATATCCGGGGGTAGTTTTATGAGAACCTTTATAGCTCTGCTCTCTTAAATAATCGGGAATGTCGTCGTGAACCTCTTTGGCTGCATGATTTGCAGCTTCCATTGCGTTTACGACAGACGGTGATTTTGGTGAAAGCGCGACGTAAATTATCGCTTCGGTCAACGGGATTTTACCTTCGGGAAGTCCGAGCTTTTCAAACGCCTGCATTGCCGAAACCGCAAGAAGCATTGCGTTGGGGTCGGCGAGCCCTACGTCTTCGGCGGCGTGGACGATAAGCCGTCTGCAAACCGTCAGCGGACTGCAACCGGCTTCGATAAGGCGTTCACTGTAATAGACCGCAGCGTCTGGGTCGCTTCCTCTTAAACTTTTACAGAACGCGCTCAAAATGTCGTAATACAAGCTTTCGTCAACGCTCATCGCGCGTTGCATAACGCACTGCTCGGCAGTGGTTAAATCAATATGAATTTCGCCGTTTTTATCGGGAGCGGTGGTAAGTACAGCCATTTCGAGCGAATTGAGAGCCGTCCTCATATCTCCGTTTGAAACCCAAGCCAAATGGTCGATTGCCGCGTCGTCTATTTTTACGAGGTAATTTCCCAGTCCGCGCTCTTTGTCGGCGAGCGCGCGCAAAAGTCCGTTTTTTATATCCTTTTCGTCAAGAGGTTTGAAATTGAAAACGCGACAGCGGGAAATGATTGCCGACGTCATGGAAACGTACGGGTTTTCCGTGGTGCTTCCTATAAAAACTATTTCGCCCTTTTCAACCGCCGCAAGGACGGAATCCGACTGCGCCTTGTTCCAGCGGTGACACTCGTCCAGAAGAAGATAGGTCTTTCTTCCGTAAAGCCCCAGATTCTGTTTGGCTTCTTCAATTACTTTTTTTGCGTCCGCAACGCCCGAAGATACGGCGTTTAAGCTTGCCGAGAACGAGTTAGTGGATTTTGCGATTATGTTTGCAAGCGTGGTCTTGCCGCACCCCGGAGGTCCGTAAAAAATACAGCTTCCCAAACGGTCGATTTCGATTGCCCTTCGGAGAAAGCTGTTTTTACCGACTATATGCTGCTGTCCTACGAAGTCGTCCAGCGTTTCCGCTCTCATTCTTTCGGCAAGCGGAGCATTTTTTTGTCTTACGGCATCGAATAAATCCATATTATGGATTTTAACATACGCACGTACGCGTTGTCAATTATAACCGTAGAACCAGAAAGCTTAATACTCCGCTAAAACCAACACTTCTTTTCCGTGGACGAGAGGAATTCTGTCGTCGCCGGAAAGCTCCACTCCGTCGTAGACGATACGCCGTTTTCCGCGCTTCGAGTATTTGACCGTAACCTTTCCGCCGGAAACCGCGTATTCAACTGTAAGACCGTCCAGCTCCGCCGGAAGATTGGGATTTATTTCCAACCAGTCGCCGAAGCGTTTAAGCCCCAGAAATCCTTCCGTCAGAACTCTGTACGCCCAGCCGGCAGACCCTGTATACCAAGTCCAGCCGGCTTGCCCTTCCCGTCCTTTTGCGGAATAGATATCCGCGGATAAAACGAACGGCTCGCCTCTGTATCTGTCTCGAAGCTCCGGTTGCGCCATACGCCATGCGGGAATTATTCGGGTAAACAGCTCGTATGCCTTTTCCGTCTCCCCGACCTTTAACAACGCGATAATATACCACAGTGCGGCGTGAGTATACTGCCCGCCGTTTTCTCTGGCCCCTTTCGGATAATGTGAAATATATCCCAGCGGGTCTGCGGGCGTCTGCGGCGGCGAAAGCAGTTTAGTTACGGCAAACCTTTCGTCCACCAGTTTTTCTGCAGTTTTTAAGGCGGTTTTCGCCTTTTCGCCGTCGGCAGTGCCGGAGAGAACAGCCAATGCCTGAGAAACCAAGTCGATATCGAGGGTCTTGCAGCCGTCAACACCCATAAGTCTGCCGTCGTCTGCAAAGAGGCGCGCGTAACGGTCTCCCGCCCATGCGGTACTGTTTAACGCGTCCTTCAGCTGTTTTCCGATTGACGTGAGAGAAAGACGGTCTTTGGTCGGAGCGAACGGAGCGTACGCCTCTATAGCCCAAACCGCTATCAGCGTAGTAACTACGCTTTCTCCCCGCATCTTCGCACCGATTTCGTCCATTCCGTCGTTCCAGTCGCCGCTTCCCATGGAAAGAAGTCCGTGCGAGCCGAATCTGAATGCGCTTCTGAACGCCCTGTTCACGTGTTTGGACAGCGGTTCGCGCCATTCGGTAACTGCGGGACTTTCCACCCTGTCGCGTTCCGCGTCCGAAAGAACCGGTGAAGAAAGATATGGAATTTCCTCATCCAGTATTTCCTTGTCGCCGGTCGTGCGGATATATTCTCCTACCGCATAAGGCAGAAACAGTTTATCGTCGGAAATCCGCGTTCTCACGCCGAAGGTCGGGGTATGCCACCAATGCTGAACGTCCCCTTCTTCGTATTGGTGCGATGCGCATTCCAATATCTGACGCTTAAGCCTCTCGGGAGCGATTGCGGCAACGTTTACCGCGTCCTGAAGCTGGTCTCTGAAGCCCGTTGCTCCGCCCACCTGATAGAAGCCGCACTTTGCGTTCATTCTTGAAGAAACCGTCTGATAAGGCAACCATTTGACCAGATTTCGCAAATAACCGCCGCCGTTTATTCTTACGGTTTCCAATGCGCCGAAATAATCGATGGAGCGTTCGCATTCCGTCTGAATTTCTTCCGCCGACTTTTCGGTTATGTCCCTGCCGTCAGCGGCAATGAGAACGTACACGAGAGGATTTTCCCCGTTGACCGAACACCGGATATACGGCATACGCTCGTTTGCCTGAGAAAAATTAACCGTATGCTCGCAGTTCGCTACCGCGCGTACGAATACCGACTTTCCGTTTTTCAGATTTGTAGACACTGCGGTGTCGCCCGAAAAACGCGTAAATATCGAATTTTTATCCTCTTTCCAGTCGATAACAGGTCTCCACGCGAACACTACGTCTCCGCGACCGACGCCTTTTAATTCGATACGGTAAACCTTGACCGCTCCGTCGCAAACCGAATACAGCTTGACCGAGCTTTCCGTTTCTCCGAAATCGTTGTAATATTCTATAGAGCCGCGGGAATATACGGTTTTTCCGCCGCTGCCTCCGCGGTTTAACCTCGCCACGTCGTCGCCCGTATCCAGATAAACGTATTCCGACGGAAGGTCGCAAACTGGGTCGGGTACGAAATAAGTTGCCTTGAATTCCCGACTGTTGCCGAAAAAGGTATAGCCTCCGCCGTTGTCCGTTGCGATAAAACCGCCCCTTTCTCCGGCTATAACGTTTGAATACGGAACCTCCGCGCGTGTGGTCAAAACGTAATCTCCGTTCCGGTCGAAACCGTTTTCATCATTTTCGGTCCGACTGAAAAGATTTTCGCGACGGCTCAGCTCGTTTATATAGCTTTTTACCGGTTTTGCGCCGAATGAAAGCAAATCTCTCCCTTCTATCCAAACGTGAGCGTAGCTTTTGAAGCGTTCCTCCTGCTCTTTATCGCTGACGGTAAGAATTCTGTAATCGTAAACGAAGGAAGAATGCAGCACGCGTTTTACGGCAGACTCGGCAATTCCGACGCCGTTATCCACTAAAATAACCGGCGTAACATCTATTCCTACCGCACGCGCGATTTTTACCGCATCCAAAACGGCGGACAAATGGCGTTCGCTGTTTCCGAACTTATAAAAGAGAGTCTTTTTGCCGCCGCTGAGTGCGGCATATTCCGCTACCTGTCCGCGGTAAAAAATACGGGACAACCTTTCCTTATCGATAGGAGAGGAAAGTGCGTTGACTATAGACGCCTTAAGCGTGCTGTCGAACAAATTAGTCGACGGCGCAGAGTCGAAAAAACCTTTTTCGCTATCTCGGAAAATTTTAAGCTTTTTGTCAAGTTCCTCGCTGTTTTCCGCAAAAAACGCCGCACTCTCGACTATATAACAGCTTTCCTCCCTACTGTAATCCGTAGCCGAACCCTTTAACGCAACTATAGGATTGAGAACATGCCCTTCCTCGTCGTCGCATAAGAAATCATCGAAATTTACCTCAGAACGGTTGCCGTTGTACGCCTTGAATTTGTTGAAACAGCGTCCCGAGATATCCAAACCCTTAAAAGCAATCGCCGCATACCTGTTGCATTTTTTGCTTTGGTCCCACCGTTCGAGAATAACCGCGTTGAATTCTTCCGAAAACTTTATTTTAAGCTTCATAGAATCGTAAGCCGGATGGGAAATATAGCTGTCGGTATAAGTCAGCATGACGTTTTCGGAAAAAGCCACCTCCGGACTTTGCGAAGGAATGCCCTTGATTTTAAGTCTGGCGTATCTTGCTCCGATACAATCGTTTTTGATAAAGGTAATTTGCGAGCTCTGCTTTATAAAAGAAACGGTTACGGCTCTTACGTCTTGCGTTACGTTTACGTTCCTCTTTTCATTTTCACGGTTGACGGAAGGAAGAAATTTTCCGCTCTTGTCTTTAAGATAAAACACCGCTCCCGCTAACTCGTTTTCAGCAGCCTCCGGCACGTCCAGATGCAAATCTTTATCTACGAATTTATTGTTCCCATTTTCGTCGAAAACAATTGAAATACGCATGTCCGTCAAGGCATAAACCCCGTTTGAGTATTCTATTTTATCTACATTATTAAAATACTCGTTGCGATTTTTCGATAAATAGCGTCGATTTAGCAACAATTTACGCATATTGACTGATTCGGACGTTTTTTCAGACAACAGCGGTTTAACTGCCGAAAATTCCGCGGAATTTAAGTTGAGTTTCTGCAATCTACCCCCTGTCAGAACGTTACATAAGGCGCACATAATCATGCCCTGGTGGTGCGTCATATGGGAGGACACGACGCCGTTTTTCTGCGACGCGTCGTAGGCTTCGTAAAAACCGAATTCGCCTGAAGCACCCTTTTTCTCGAAATTTTTCAGACACTTTATTCCGCATTTTTTATGCATAACAGCCATAGCCGCGGCGTACGGAGCAAAGGTCGTGCCGTCAGCTTCTTCCCTTAAAGAAAGCTTTTTTATACCGAATGCATGGTACTGATAGACGCCGTTTTCGTCGGTTCTTTTTTCACCGCTCTCGCTTCTCCCCCATACTCCGCCTAACGCCGCCATCCGTTGCGCAGTGACGGCGTTTCTCCCGCTCTTCCACAAAAGTGAGCGGGGAGCTGACGGGATAAACAATTCCGGCATAAGATATTCAAACATCGTTCCCGACCAGGACAGTAGCGTATTGCCCATAAATTCCGAGCTGTCACGACTTAACGTTCTCCAATGCGCCACGTCTTCGCTTTGCGCAACGTAAATCAGAGAAAGCAGTCTGCTTTCCGACGCGAGCAAGTCGTAGTGACCGTCGAATTTGCGGTTATTTTTATCGTATCCCAAGTGAAAAAGCCGCTTATCTCTATCGTAAAAAGCCTCCAATTCGGTGTTTTCCACCATTTCCTTCGCTTGTTTTGCGATTTCATCTGCTCCGACCTCGGTTGCGAAGGCAATTACAGTCATTAAGCACGCCACGAAATTTCCGCTGTCAACGCTGGAAATATATGACGAAGCGACCGTACCGTCTACGTTATACCAATTATAGAGGTTACCCTTCCACTTCTTGAGTTTCGCGATTTTGTCAAGGTTGTTTTTAATGTTTCTTAACGCCACATCTTTTCCGACCAAGTCACAGTAACAGGCGCAAATTTCCGCAACGATTTCAAACCCGAGATTTGTAGGCGAGGTTCTCGTGCTCTTGCCGATTGCGGGAGACAGTTGGTAATTGTCGGATATAAGAGCGGTTTTATCCCGCATAAATTCAAAATATGCGTAGGTCTTTCGTGCGATTTCGCGTAAATATTCCTTATCGCTGTCGGAATAACCGTTCTCTTCGTATTTCCTTCCGCTGAGATACAGCGCAACCCAATACAACAGCATGGCAACCGCGTATATTGCGACGACCGCAAAGGATATTATGCTCACGAAAAACACTCCTGCAAGCAACGCCGTAATGACAATCAAGGAAGGCGTAAGCATTTTTACGTACTGCGCTCCCTGATTTTCTCCGCGACTCTCTAAAAACGTCCTCCAGTTTAAGAGATTTTTCTTCATTGCCATATTCGTAAGAGTTCCGACTAGCAAATAAACTCCCTTTACCGCGCGGTAAGGCAATAAAAAGAACCGCTCTACCTGCCGCAGAAACTCTCTTGATACTGCCTGAAAAGCGTATATAAAACGTTTTCCTGCGAAAAATTCCCTGCATTGCACGAATAACGACCACACTACAGGCAAAAGGAAAAACGCCGAAGCGGTGATTACAAGAGGCGCTCCCAGAAAAATTCCGCAGGCAAACAGAAGGAAAAGCATTACGTCCGCAAGCGGAGATATTGCGTTTTTCAACATCAGAAATCTGTAAAACGTGCCGAAATCCGCCCTGTACGGTTTTTTATCGTTGTTTTTCCACCGCCCGCAGATAAACGGCAGCAATTGAATATCTCCTCTTTGCCATCTCGTCAAGCGGCTCTCCTCTTCGAGAAAAGTCGAAGGTGCTTCTTCGTAGACTGTTCCTCCCGCCATCGTCGTGAGCACCGCGCCTTCGATAACGTCGTGAGAAAGAATTTTGTTTTCCGGAAATACGCCGCTGAGCTTCTTTTCATACGAAGCTACGCGGTAAATTCCTTTGCCGCAAAATACGTCTTTACGGAATAAGCGGTAAAAAACAGAGCTGTATTGCGGATAGCGCTCCATTCCTCCGCCGTCAACAAACCGCTCGGAATACGGCGTGTTTACGGAATATAAATCGTATTTTGCATGCAAAGCGCACAAATCGTAACTTTTATTGGCAGGATGCTCCATTATCCCCACTGCGTCTGCGACGGCGTGAGGTTCCAGAGTGCTGTCGGCGTCCAAAAGCATAACGTACTTAGGCGGTTTGAAGTCATTAAGAATAAGCGAGAACGCGCTCCTGTCGCCGCTTGCGAACATGGCGTTCAAATCCTCAATTGCGCCGCGTTTTCTCTCTCTTCCGCTCCATTTGTCGCCGTTTTTCCGTCTTGCGCGGATATATACGTTAAAATTCTCGCGGTCTTTTAACGGCTTTAATAACTTAATCAGCTCTTCGTCTTCCGGAACGGTCTTATCGTCGGCAGCTTTAAAATCAACGAGCATTGCAACGTCGATAAACTTATCCTTATTCCCGAATTTTAAAACCTCCAACTGCTTTATTGCGGATTTCATTTCCGCTTCGGAGGTTATATAATGGGAAACTACTACCGCCGTTCTGGTAGTTTCGGATAAGTTTTCAACGGTAAGCCTCGGTATAAAGCCGTTTTTAGCCGTGACAGACAGTACGGAAAGCAATAACCATTCCACTGAAAACGCAATGGGCAACGGCAACAACAGCGCAAATAATCCGATATAAAACCAGCCTAAAAGAAATGAAGCCGCAGCAGAAAGCGCCGCAACCGCAAAAACGAACAGTCTTTCGCGGAACGCATAATCCGGTTTTCCCATTTTTCCGCCGCCGAGGTATGCGATAAAATCACCGGATTTTCTGCATATGATTTCGCCGATACTCAGGGATTGCAGAAGCGAATACTGAATTAACTGGTCGGTCACGTTCTTCTCGGTCATCTTACAGCGTTTGGCGGTTTTCTGTACGAAATCGAGATAATACATTTTAGTCTCGCCGGAAAGCACGGAAAAATCGGCGTGTTTTCTGAGAGTTTCGACGGTATTGGAAACCTCGACTAAAACCGAGGTATTGGCCAGCTCGTTTACCGTCGTAAGAGTTTTGAATAGATATTCGGCGAGGCTCTGACTTTCCAAAGAGGAATTTATAAACGCCGCTTCAATCTCCATTTCCGTCGCAGAGGTATATCTTCCGAGGCTTGCCGAAATGGCTTTATTCCGAAACGCATAATAAAGATAGATATCGCTCGACAACGCGGATTCTCTTACCATATCGTCGAGCATGGCCGCTTTGCGCATTTTTTCGTGATGGATAATCCGAAGAGACAACGCGTAAAGCCCTTCCAGAGTTGCAAGCTTCAACGCTCTGTTGAAGGCTTTGAACTCCGCAAGCGACAACGGCTCTTCGGAGTTGGCGGCTTTAACCGCCTTTATCACGCGTGCGCGGTCAAGACACCCCTTCGAGCCTTCAATCAGCGCACGGGCGACGCTTTCCACACGGACGACGCCTTCCGCGGAAGGAAGGTATTCTTTGGCTTCCGCCTCGTATAATGCGCGTTCTATAAGAAAGTAATTGTCTGAAAACCACTGCTCCGCTCCAGTCAGCATCAGCCCTTTGACGGACTTTTTGGCGCATATGGAAAAGGCTTTTCTGTACGTCGGGCGCATACCGCGCGGGCTGGTTACCGCGCTTTTTTCGCCGCGTCTGACACCCTTCGCCGCATATCTTACGCGTTTTAACAATGAGGACAATTCTTCTTGCTTAAAATCAATCTTATTAACTCGTTTCATTACGCCAATTATTGCCACGGCATTTTAACTTATACCGAAGGCTTGCCGACTTTTCCGGAGCGTGTTATAATGTTTGAGAGTTCAGCGGATGACTGCGGGATTTATTCCGAGGAAAGTCCGAGCATCACAGGGCAGAGCGACAGCTAACGGCTGCTGGGGGCGACCCTAAGGAAAGTGCAACAGAGATTAAACCGCGCAAACTTTTGCGCAAGGGTGGAAAGGTGCGGTAAGAGCGCACCGGCGGACTTGGCGACTTGTCCGGCCGTGTAAACCCCGCTCGATGCAAGACGGAGGTCAATGGATTGCCCGTCCGACCTCCACATTCGCTAGAACCCGTCGGCAACGGCGGGTCCAGATAGATGGTCATCGAAACAGAACTCGGCTTACGGCTGAACTCATTTTTTTAACTGAAACGGCGCGAACCCCGCGCCGTTTTTAATATTTTGCCCTATTAAAATTCTATCTTGTCCCTATCGACTACGGCTCGTATCTTCTCAAGAGCCTTCTTTTCAATACGCGATATGTAAGAGCGGGAAATACCTAACCTTTCTGCTATTTCCTGCTGGGAATGCGGTTCACCGTCGTTTAATCCGTATCTTGCAACTATCACGGTTTTTTCCCTCGCCGTTAAATTGTCGTTTACAAGCTTTTCTATCGTTTCGCGGAGAATGTCGCGGTCTGCCTTCTGAAACGCCTCGTCCTCCTCCACTTTCAGCATATCGATTAGCGTCATATCGTTTCCGTTTTTATCGGAGCCGACGGTTTCGTATATGGAAACGTTGGACGCGGTTTTTTTGTAGCTTCGGAGCGTCATGAGTATTTCGTTTTCGATACAGCGCGAGGCGTAAGTTGCAAGGGCCGTGCCCTTTTTCTCTTCGTAGCTCGCTATCGCCTTGATAAGTCCCAATGAGCCTATGGATATGAGCTCGTCCTGGTCGGGATAATTGGTATATTTTTTCGCAATGAATGCCACCAGCCTCAGGTTATGCTTTATGAGAATATCTCTCGCTTCCACGTCGCCAGCCTTGTATTTCGCGAGATACTCTTTTTCCTTTTGCGGAGTGAGCGGCTGAGGAAAGGAATTGTTGGTATCTATTTTGGACGTGAATAATAAAATGTTGCTGACAATGGAGAAGAAACCCTCTAAAAGCATATAATAAAACCCCCGTGCGATTATTATATGCACACGGGGGCTGAAACTTGTCGAAATTTACCGTAATACCGCGAAATTTTTACTCGTCAACTTCCTCGGCAGCTTCCGCCTCCTTTTTGGAAACCAACGACTGAATTTCGTTAAGCAGCGTATTTATATCCTTGAAGTCGCGGTGAACGGAAGCAAAACGGACGTACGCAACCTGGTCGATTTTAATAAGTGCGTCCATAACCATTTCGCCTATTTTCTTGCTGGAAATTTCCTGAGCGAGCGAATTGTGTATCTGTTTTTCTATATCGGAAACAATCTTTTCAATCTGAGCTGCGGAAACGGGACGTTTTTCACACGCCTTTCTTATCCCGCTCATAATTTTACCGCTGTCGAAGGTCTGGCGGTTGCCGTTGGCTTTGATGACGAGAACGGGCGCGCTCTCTATCTTTTCGTACGTCGTGTAACGCTTTCCGCAACTGACACATTCTCTGCGCCGTCTTATAGACATTCCGTCGTCGGAAAGACGGGAGTCTATAACCTTGCTGTCTAAAGAACCGCAATACAGACATTTCATTGTGCTAACCTCCGCTTATGTTATTGTTATTATAACATAATCTGCGGTTATTGTAAACCTTTAATTTCGGTTTGGGAAACTTAACGGTACTTTTAATCTTTACCTGCCGGAAAACCTACCCCTTGGAAACCGCTGTTTCCGTGAGAAGGACCGCAAGGCGGAAGCTCCACCAAAATCACGTCGTCGCCGATTTTAAGAACCTGCCGCCACGGAACGAATATGTTGTCGTTGTTGGTAATGTTCTTGAAAAATTTGCGGTTTGCCGGCAGAATTATTCCTAAAATCTTACCTTGACAGGTAAATCCGATATCTATAATTCTGCCGAGCCTCTTACCGTCGGCAATGTTCACCACTTCTCTTTCGCGCAATTGACAAAACGTATATTCTATACCGCCGGACATAATTTCCTCCACACGGTATTATATTGCCCTCTGTCGACCGTTATGCTAAAATGCTGCTCTCAATCTGTCGATAGCCGTCTTTTCCAGTCTGGAAACCTGAGCCTGACTTATATCGAGCTCGGCGGATATTTCCATTTGCGTGCGCCCTTCGTAGTATCTCAGCTTAACCACTTCCTGCTCTCTTTCGGGAAGTCCTTCTACAGCCTGTCTTAAGGTGAGCGTATTATAAATCTCCTCTTCAGACTGTCCGGAGGCAATTCTGTCGAGCAGCATGCAGTCCTCGTCGTCACCGAAGGCGGTGTCGTATAAGGACAATGGTTCGGCTATTGCGTCGAGAGAGGCGACTACCTCGCGAAGCGGAACGGACAGCTCTTCGGCTATTTCGCTGAGCGACGCCTCCCGCCCGCCGTTCTTCTCAATTTTTTCACGCGCCTGAACGGCTCTGTACGCCATGTCACGGGTAGCTCTGCCGACCTTCATTGCCGTGCTTTCACGAACGAAACGGCGGATTTCCCCTTCAATCATCGGGACGGCGTAGGTCGAAAACATAACGCCCAAATCCACGTTGAAATTATCCGTCGCTTTAATGAGCCCCACCATTCCGACCTGAAACATATCGTCGGCTTCGGCTTTGGTGTTTTTAAAACGCTGAACAATGCTCAGAACGAGCCGCATGTTCCCTGTCAAAAAGCGTTCGCGGGCTTCTTTATCGCCCTTTTTAATCTGTCTCAGCATAAAATTCATTTCTTCGTTGGTGTATTTAGGCAACGACGAAGTGTCTATGCCGGTAAGCTTTACTTTCAGCGCCATAACTGTACCCTCCGTATGTATCTCGGGCAAAAATAGTATAGCGCATCGCATCAGCTTTATACAATATTCTGACAATTTTATTCAATTTTCGCAAAGCCCTGCCGCATCTCGACGAGTATGCGTTTTTCCAGTCTGGATATGTACGACTGGGATATGCAGAGCATGTCGGCTATTTCCTTCTGCGTTCTCTCCTCTTCGCCGTAAAGCCCGTAACGCATGGCTATTATTTGCCTGTCGCGTTCGCCTAGCGCCGCGAAAAGCTCGCGCAAAACGGCAAGCTCCGCACTCGATTCGAGAGACTTATATAACTGCTCCGGGTCGCTCCCTAATATATCCGACAAAACCAATTGGTTTCCCTCATAATCGACGTTTAAAGGCTCTTCAAGACTTACCTCATGCTTTACCTTTACCATTTTTCTCAGAAACATCAGAATCTCGTTTTCTATGCATCGGGATGCAAAAGTGGCGAGTTTGATATTCTTATCGCGGGAAAACGACTTTACGGCTTTGATAAGCCCGAGCGTCCCGACGGAAACCAGCTCGTCAATATCGTGACCAGTGTTATCGAACCTTTTGGCGATGTAAACAACTAGGCGCAGGTTGTGCTCAATGAGCTTTTCGCGCGCGCCGTCGTCCCCCTCTTTCATGGCGTCCAATAAGACCGCTTCTTCCTCGGGAGTCAGCGGCGACGGGAGCTCTGCGATGTAATCCACATTGTTCGCCGCTCCGTTGAACCACCTTGCAATCCTTGCCAACAACTCGTTAATCTTTTCAGAAAATTTGCTCATAACTTTATTCCTCCATCATGCTGCTGTGTAAAATAACGTCGGCTTTGACGTTCGTTTCGGCAATCGCCCCAAAAGTCTCGTATACCTTATGAGTACCGCCGTTGAAATATACTTCTATTATTATAGGGGAAGCCCGAAGCCTTTTTACGC
>CAYXBO010000005.1:0-21108 GCA_964463195.1 uncultured Christensenellaceae bacterium
GCGTGTGTTCTCGTCGCTGATGGATATCATGACCGACGACGAACTCCTCGGTGTTATCGGTCACGAAATCGGCCATGTGGCTAAGCATCATTCCAAAGATGCCATGAAGAAAGCCCTGCTCACCTCGGCTCTGAAAGACGCCGTAGGTGCAACCGGTGGCAAGGCTGCCGCACTCACCGACGGTCAGCTCGGCTCGCTGGCCGAGTCGCTGTCGTCGGCCAAATTCTCGCAGAAAAACGAGTACGAAGCCGATAACTACGGCTACGACTTCCTCAAGTCGCACGGCCGCAACCCGCGTGCAATGCAGAAAGCATTCAGCAAGCTACTCGAAATGCAGGGCGACCAGAAATCGGGCTTCGGCGATAAAGTGAACCAGCTTTTCTCCACTCACCCCGACCTGAAGAAGCGTATCGAAAGTGTCGAAAAACGCTGTCAGCAGGACGGTTATTAATGGCATAGAGCTATGAGAATACATAATTTTGCCGAACATCCCTCGCTGGTGAGCCAGTATCTGGCCGAGATGCGCGATACCACCGTGCAGACCGACCGCCTGCGTTTCCGCCGCAACCTCGAGCGTCTGGGCGAAATATTCGCCTACGAAATCAGCCGCACACTTCGCTACCGCAACGAAGATATCCTCACCCCGCTGGGTGTAACGGCTTGCTGTCAGGTTATAGACGAGCCCATTGTGCTTGCCACCATCTTCCGTGCAGGCGTGCCCTTCCACCAGGGCTTCCTCCGCTACTTCGACCGTGCCGAGAACGCTTTCGTATCGGCCTACCGCAAATATAAGGAGAAAGAAAACTTCGACATCCTTATCGAATACCTCGCCTCGCCACGGCTCGACGGCAAGACACTCATACTGTGCGACCCAATGCTGGCAACCGGCGCTTCGATGGAACTGTCCTACAAAGCCCTTCTCACCAAAGGCAATCCCGGCAAGCTGCATGTCGCTTCGGTCATAGCCTCGCGCCAGGCCATCGACTACATGAACCGCACCATGCCCGAAGACGCCGACCTGTGGGTGGGCGTAATCGACGAGCACATCAACGACCACAGCTACATCGTGCCCGGCCTCGGCGACGCCGGCGACCTCGCCTACGGCACCAAAGAATAACAAATGATTGACTGAAACCACCAACCCCATGCTGCGCTGTGTGCGGAGCATGGGGTTGGTAGTTTTCTCGATTGTAGATGTTGGTCGCCGGTAGCACTTTCAGCCTTCCGACGTATTGGAGTGGGATTTCAATCCCGCGACTGCGGTCGGGCAATCAAGTAACCTCTTTGTACTTGTCTAACGCGCAGGCGCTGCAAATTGTTCATTGTTCGGGCAATTCATCCGTCACGCGGAAAAGCGAAAAGTTGACCGAGCCGTAGACGCGGTGGTCGAAGAAGCCCGGCAGATGGTCGAACGAGTTCTTTTTGCCATGCTCCACTACTACCAGAGTTCCGGGTTTCACCAGGCGTGAGGCGAGTATTCGGCCGGGAATTGTCTCGAAGCCGGGCATATCGTAGGGCGGATCGGCAAAAACTATGTCGAAGGGTGCCGTGGCTGCGTCGATATAGCGCAAGGCATCGCCGCGCACCAGGGTCAGGTTGTCAACGCCTAATTCCTTGGCTACCTTGGCTATGAAGCGCTGTTGGGTGGCAGCTTTCTCCACGGCTGTGGCATGAGCGCAGTCGCGGCTCAGAAACTCGAAGGTTACAGCACCGGTGCCGGCAAAGAGGTCGAGGGTATCGGCTCCCTCGATATCTACAATGTTTTCAATGACATTGAATATGTTTTCGCGGGCAAAATCGGTTGTAGGTCTTGCCGTAATGTTTGTGGGCACGTCGAAGCGTCGGCGCCCGAATTTTCCTCGTATTATTCGCATAGCGGTATCAGTACAAGCGGCAGCGGTGCCAGGTGGGTTTCGATGCCCGGGCGTATTGCTGCCGAGGGGAATATGAATGGAAGCACATGTGCTGCGTAAGGAGCCATGAGCGACATCAGTGCCGGGCGCATAGCTGCGTTGCCGCACACGAAGAAAGTGTCGGCGCGACGGTCGACTCCGGCTGTGTCGGCAGCTGCAAGAATCCAATATGCGGCGTCGGACACAGCCGCTATGCTCCGCGATGTGCACAGGCGCAGCGATCCGTCGCGGCCGAAAACGGCCACTGTGAGCATAGCCGGCGATCCGCCTCCGATGTGAGCATAGACCGTGGCGGCATTGCCTCCGGCATTCTTGGCGGCGAAGTATTCTAGCAGGGGAGTGATGCTGCAGCGCACCGAGGGGTTGCGGAATGTGCGTGCGAAGAAGTGCAGGAGCTCGCTGTTGCAGGCCCATGCCACCATAGCTCCGGTGCCGCGTACGGTGTCGACAAGCAGGCTGTCGGTATCGTCGTCGGCCGCAAGGCAGCAGAAGCGTGCGGCATCGGTAGCTGCTTCTTCGCCGAGTACGGCAGGCGAGAGGGTGTACTGAAGTGTGTCGACCACTACATCGACGCGGCTGAAATCGGCAGTCAGCCATGGCACGGCATAGACGGCTTCCTCGATAGCGGCACGTGGCGAGCCGGCTGTGGGGTTGAACGGCACGGCGAGCATGCAGCCGCCTGTGCTGTCGGCCGTATTGATGGCAACAGCCCGCAGGCAGTCGGCCTCGACCAGCAGCAACAGCCGCCACAAATGTGCATTTGAAATATCGCTTTGTTCCATATAGCCACAAAGGTACACAAAAATCGCGATTTTTTGCTTATCTTTGCGTAATTAATCATGACCTTCCTGAAATGGATCAACTACTTTCTCAGAGCATTCCCTTCCTCGATGCCATGGGCGCCGAATACAGCCACATTGCCGATTCGTGCCTTCTGGTGCATATTTGTCCGCGCGAATGTCCGCCCATGGCCGAATTCGATGTCGAGCGCAACAGTGTCCGCGGCATGCTGTGCGCGCTTGTGCTTAGAGGGTCTGTGACCGTACAATATAATACCGAAGAATATATAGTAGACCGTCCCTCGCTGATAATGGCTCCCCATGGCACCAGCATCCGAATGACCACTCCCGACTACTCCGATGTCGATGGTTATATTCTTGCTATTGCGCCGTCGTTTGTGCAGGAAATAAACATTTCGTTTTCGGCTATTGCTGGCGAGAGTCTCATATCGCACGAATCGCCGGTGCTAGAGCTTCGGGCCTATGAAGTGGATAATATTCTTGGATATTTCCGGCAGATACACAGAGCCATGAGCGACGATTTCGTGAGCCATCTCACCGCACATATAGTGTCGAGCCTCATCAGCGCCTTTTTCTATCAGGTGATGCTATATCTGCACAAGCGCTTCGATATTGTGCGTCCGAACCATACGGGCAAACCGCGCAACAACTATGTGCAGGATTTCATGAAACTGGTGCATATGCATTTCACCCGCGAACGCTCGGTGAACTTCTATGCCGCCAAGCTATTCATATCGCCTAAATACCTTTCGCTGCTGGTGAAGGCTGCCACCGGTCGCTCGGCCGCACGCTGGATCGACTATTTCGTGGTGAGTGAGGCCAAGAACCTGCTCCGATTCTCCGGCAAAAATATACAGCAGGTTGCCTACGCCCTCAATTTCCCCAACCAGTCGTCCTTCGGCAAATACTTCAAGCACCTCACCGGCATGTCGCCCACCGAATTCCAGAAAAACTGATAAACTCCTCCCCTATGGACGTAACTATTGACTTTATAGAGCAGCTTGCGTCGGGCCACGAAGGGGTCGATGTCGAATTCAAGGAAACCACCGGTCAGTTGAACCGGGGGATGGAAACGTTGTGCGGCATGATAAATGGATCCGGAGGCATTGTAGTCTTCGGGGTGTCCAATAAAGGAAAAATATTAGGACAGGAAGTGGGCGACCGCACCACCCGCGAAATCGGCGAAGCCTTGACCCGTTTTGAGCCGGCACTGGATATTCAACCAACCTATCTTAAGTTGAATGGGACCGACCGATATGTGATTGTGTTCCGCTCGTATGGTATGAAAACTCACGGCCCGTATATGTGGGATGGCAAAGCTTATCAGAGGCACGACAGTGTGACGAGTGTGATGCCGCGCGAACGGTTTCTTCATCTGCATGAGCGAATACATGGGTTAATCTATAGTTGGGAAAATGAGGTGAACCATCGATTGTCGATTGATATGCTCGATGCCGAACGCATTATGGAGGTTATTCATGGAGCGGTGCGCCGCGGGCGGTTGAGTCATGTAGCGTTAAACGATAGTATTCCGTCGGCCTTGACGCGTATGAAACTGATGCGCGATGGAAAACTATGTAATTCCGCAGCTGTTCTTTTTGGGAAGGAACTATACGATTATCCGCAGTGTAAAGTGCGTCTTGCTCGTTTTCGTGGCAAAACAAAAGGCGATTTTGTTGATAACCAGCAACGGGTGGGGAATATCTTTGAGTTGGTGGATGCCACTATGTCTTTTCTGTTCAAACATCTCATGCTTGCCGGAACAACTCACAATCGGATACAACGCGCAGATGAACTTGAAATTCCTTACGATGCTCTACGCGAGGCTATTGTGAATGCTTATTGCCACATGGCTTGGCAACATGCGAGTGCTTCGGTGGGTGTGGCAATATACGACGATAGAGTTGAAATAGAAAACGCAGGTCGGTTCCCTGTAAGGATATCTCCGGTTAAACTTATGCATGAAGAAGAAAGTGGCGATGATAACACTTCGCTACCGCCCAATCCGTCAATTGCAAATGTCATGTATCTGGCCGGATTTGTCGAGCACTGGGGGCGAGGCCTGTCTATGATGGCCCGCGAGTGCGAGCGTGTAGGGTTGTCCGCTCCGGTCTTCAACGATAACGGCATAATTGTAAGAGCAGTTTTTCAGCGTCCGCAAGACACCCGGAAAGAGTACAGTAGGAGTACAGTAGGAGTACAGCCGGATTCCAGCAAATCTACAGCCGATATTCATGCGATGAAATATAGTAAATCGGTGGTGACGGTCGTACGGACAATAGGGGAGGAGTGGTTTACTTCGCAGGAGCTTCGTGAGCTAATGTCCTTTAAATCAAAGCCTACATTCAGACAAAATTATCTAAATCCGGCAATTAAGGAGGGGCTGGTTGCACTTGAAAATCCGGAAAAGCCCAATTCTCCGAATCAGAGATACGGCTTGACCTTGAAAGGGAAATCAGTTTTATATGCCGAAAAGGTAGGCGGCGTGGAACGTCATGACGTTCCAAATGACGTCCCGGAAGATGCCGGTAGTATAGAAAACCGCATCATAGGCATAATTAGAGACAATCCAATGGTCAGGCGTGAAGATATTGCCCTACAGCTATCGCTTTCAAAGAAAACTATCGAGCGATATATGCAGCGACTTGGTATTGTATGGTTAGGCCATTCAAAAACGGGCCATTGGGTGCAAGTAAGGGATATATAAATTCCTGCATGCGAAACTTTCGGGAGTAGAGTTTTTCATTGAAATATTTTTGCTACCTTTGTGGGAATAACCGAAAAACAGCGGATGCAATGAGCGGAGTAAAGCCCAAAAAGGCCCTTGGCCAGCATTTTCTCACTGATTTGAGTGTGGCGCAGCGCATAGCTGCCACGCTCGATGGCTATATGGCCGAACCTGTGCTGGAGATAGGTCCAGGCATGGGTGTGCTGACACAGTTCCTGCTGGAGCGCCACGGCGCCGACCGCCTGACGGTGGTCGAGCTCGACAGCGAGAGCGTGCAGTGGCTTCAAGCGCATCTGCCCGAGCCCCGGCCGCGTATAGTGGAAGGCGATTTTCTGGCGATATACGTGCCCAAATCCGTCTGCATTTCCTTATATATATTCACCAGCGACGGCGGGCACTGCACGCCCTTCTGAACGGAAAACGCCATGCCGTGCGCCTGTCCGGGGTTATGGTACGGGTCCTGCCCGAGAATAACGACTTTTACGTCCTCGTAGGCGGTGGCTTTCAAGGCATTGAAAATGTCGTACATATCGGGATATACGTTGAAGCTGCCGTACTCTTCGCGAAGGAACTGTCTCAGCTTTAAATAATAATCCTTTTGAAACTCAGGCTGTAAAATCTGTTGCCAACTGTTTCCGAGCTCAATCATGTTTTACGTAAAATCTCACGCCCGTTCTCTTATGTGCGGAAGCGGCGTGCCTCTTTTCGATTTTTGCGCGAACCTCGTCGGTCGCCTTTCCGGTTAGAATATAATCGTCTATTTCGGCGTAGGTGAGCCCCATTTCCTTTTCATCGGTCTGGTCGTCCGCAAGCCCAGCCGACGGCGCTTTGGTCATTATGACCTCGGGAGCGTCGAGATATGCGAGCATTTGATATACTTCCCTGACCGTCAAATCGGATATGGGATTGAAATCGCTTGCTCCGTCGCCCCATTTCGTGTAATAGCCCATAACTATTTCGCTGCGGTTCCCCGTCCCTGCGACAAGGTAGTTGCGGCGCTGGGCAATATTGTATAACGTCGCCATACGGAGCCTCGGGTTGAGGTTCATATAGGCGAGTTCGTTTTGTTCGGAAACGACGTCCTTCAACGCCGCCGTCAACGCAAGCTTCGTTGGAGTCAAATCGACCTCGAGGGTTTCGATACCGTATTTTTCATTGACGACCAATGCGTCGTCTCTGTCCATACCGAAATTGCGACGGCTCTCGCAAGGCATTATAACGCCCGTAACGTTGGGCGTAGCCATCTTTGCGAGGATACCGACGAGAACGCTGTCCTTGCCCCCGCTGGCGCCGAAAACGACGCCCTTCGCCCCGCTCTCGGCTAACAACTCTTTAATCCATTTTACGCGGTCTTCGACCTCTTTTTTTACGTTTATCATGTTTTCAGTATACCACTAAACCCCAAGAATTTCAATTGTCAGAATACATTTTATCGGAAACAGTGCAAAAAATAAACGCCGTCCGAAGGCGGCGTTTATTACGTTAATTCTTTAGGATTATTCCTCTTCGGGCGTGGGCTCCTGAGGGCGCTCGTTGATTTTGCCGTCGGTACAATCAACCTCGACCTTATCCGGATTGGTTACCCAAACCTTGCCTTTGGTAATGCTCTCCCACTGAGCTTTGGTGCCTTCGTAGTGTATCGTCTTCAAAGAAGTACCGAAGAAAGCCAAAGACTCAAGCTTCGTCACGGTGGTCGGAATAGTTACCTCCTCCAAGCTGATGCAGCCGTTGAACGTTGCGCCGGAGATTTGCGGAACGCCTACCGGAATGGTTATGCTCTTCAAAGCGGAGCAGTTATCGAACACAGCAGAGCCGACGCTCGTTATGCTGCTCGGCAACGTAATGCTCTGCAGTCCGTAGCAAGCACCGAACGCACCGGTTCCGATAGTCGTTACGCTGTTCGGCAACTCTATTTCGGTAAGCTTGTTGCAATGATAGAACGCTTCGGTTCCGATGGTCGTTACGCCTTCGGGGATAATTACCTTCGTAAGCGCAGTGCAATCATGGAAGGCTTTATTGCCTATGCTCACCAGACCGGCGGGCAATTCGACGGAAATCAGCTTCTCGAAGCCGGCGAATATGGAGTCGACGAGAACGGTCACGCCTTTGAGCTGGTTTGCAGTAATCGTTACGAAATCGGTCAATAACGTATATCTCTTACCGCTCTTGATGTAGATTTCACGACCGTCCTTTAACAGGTTTTTAAGTCCGGTCAATTTGCACCATCCGGCAATATCGCCGTCGTAATAAACCTTTTTAAGTATTACCGTCGTAGTGCTCTCGGTGACCTTGAACGCGTTTGTACCGATGGTGGTAACCGACGCGGGAATGGTGATACTCTCGAGCTTGGAGCAGCCGTAGAACGCATTGGCACCGATAGTCGTCAAGGTGTTCGGCAACGTTACGCTGGAAAGCATCGTGCTGCCCTGGAAAGCCGAGGTTCCGAGAGCCTCGCCGCTCGTTACCACAACCGTCTGGAGATTTGCCTTGGGAATAGCGGAAATCGCCGACACGGGGATATTTGCAGTCGTAAGACCGGTGCAGTTCTGGAAGGCGTTGGCGCCTATAGCCGTAAAGCCGTCCGGTATGGTTATGACAGTCACGCCGCTGCTTCTGAAGGCTCCATCGCCCAGACTTACCAGGCTGTTCGGGAGGGTTACGTTAGTCATGGCGTTGCAATATTCAAAGGCGTTGTTGCCTATGGTCTTAAGTCCTTCGGGAAGCGAAACCGAAACTCTGCCGCAGGTATAGAAGGCGTAAGAGCCGATATCGGTCAGGCTGTCCGGCAAGGTCAATCCGGAAAGATAGCTGCAACCGTAGAATGCGGAATTCCCGATGCTCTTAAGGCTGTTGGACAGGAATATGCTCTGAAGTCCGGTACAGCCGGTAAACGCAGAGTTTCCGATACTCGTCACGTTATTGCTCATTACCACTCTGGTAAGTCCGGTGCATCCGTAGAACGCCGAATCTGCGATACTCGTCACGCTTTCGGGAATGTTTATTTCACCCTCCACCTTGCTGCCGGAGATATAAAGCGTACGACCCGTTCCGGTAAGGTTGCCGAGTCCGGTGATTTGGCACCAACCCGCAACGTCGCCGGTATAATAAATATTCGTGACACCGCTACCCTTGAAGGCGTCGGCATCAATGTTCTTCACGCTTGCGGGTATCGTTATGCTCGTCAAGCCGCTGCAACCGGCAAAAGCGTTCTTACCGATGCTGGCAACGGTCTCGGGAAGAGTTATTCCGGTAAGATTGGTGCAGCCCTGGAAGGCGTATTCTGCGATGCCTCTCGTTCCGTCCTGAACGGCGATTTGCGTATTTGCGGGCATCGTTCCGTTGTATTTATACAAAACTTTTCCGAGATAAACCAATCCGCTCGACTGGGTGCCGTTCCAAGACGTTCCGTCAAACGCGGACTCGCCGATGTTCGTCACGCTGTCGTTTATGGAAACGTTGGCAAGAACGGGACAGGCTCTGAACGCGGATTTACCGATGCTCGCAACACCTGCGTCTATCGTTGCAGTCGTAAGTCCCGAGCATTCAAAGAAGGCGTAGTCGCCGACGGTAGTTACGTTGCCGGGGATGGTTACGCTCGTAAGACCGCTGCATCTTCTGAATGCGGAGTCGCCGATGCTCTTAACACCCGCGGGGATTGTTATACCGCTAAGTCCGGTACAGTTGTAGAACATGTAATCGCTGATTTTATCGATATTTGCGGGCAAAGCTACGCTCGTCAGTCCGCTGCAGCCGTAGAACGCCCTGTCGCCGATACTCGTCACACTTTCGGGTATAGTTACTCCCGTAAGTCCGGTGCAGTTGGCAAAAGCGGAATTGGCGATGTTAGCCGTACCGTCTTTTACGGTGATTTGAGTGTTGGCCGGCATATTTCCTTTATATTTGTAGAGCCAGTCTTTAATGTAAACCGCACCGTCAGGCTGTCTGTTGTACCAATCGGTTGAGGTAAACGCCTCAGACCTGATACTGGTAACGCTATCTGGCATTACGAAGTTATCCATATTTATATTATTGGATTTAACGCCTACGATGCAGGTGCGCTCCGTATCGCTTTCAAAAACCAAATCGTCGGAGCTGTCTTTAATCCACTTGGCGTAAACCCTGACGTCTCCCGAAGGAACGCCGGCGGCGTAAGAATCTGCGGTGAAAGCGTTTTCCCAAGTCTCGTTATCGAAATACCAACCGTCGAATGCGTATCCGAGCTTTCTGGGATTTGCCGGCAAGGCAATCACTTCGTTTCCGGCAGTAGCGACTTGGCTGTAGCTCGCTCCGTCCACGTCGAAGGTAATCGTGTAACCGTTGAGCCATTTTGCATAAACCGTAACGTCTTCCGTAAGCTCCGTCTCGAGATAGGTTTCGGCAGTAAGTCTGTTCTGCCATTCGTCTTTGTCGAAGAACCACCCGTCGAATATAAAGCCTTGCTTAAGAGGATTGGCCGGTAGCGTAAGCTCTTCGTTTCCGGCAGTCGAGCGAGTGTCGTAAACGTCCCCGTCCACGTCAAACGTAATAGTAAACGGCTTAGGCTTACACGCCGTAAGTACGCAACACACGACCGAGAGAATAAATACCAAACACGCCAACGTGCGGATTGTTTTTTTCATTGTATGGTTTCCTCCGTGTAGCTTAGTGAAAAGCATAATACTCCATAGTTACTGGTATTGTATCTCACACCTCCCCGTATGTCAACAGATTTTATCGACATTCTCTCCCAATATTAACCATATTTACACAAAAAAGAGAAGGTATTTCCGCAGTAAAAGACGGAATAAACCGCACGTCCGTGCGGTTTTCAACAAATATCGTAATTTGATTTTCAAGAGTTTTGCGGCGCGGTGCGTTCCCGCTGCGGAATACTACCGTTATCTCTTCCTTTACGGAATTTCTCCCTCAAGAACCGCTTTGGCTTTAGCGTATTTTTCCCGCCAATATAAGAGTTTTTCCTCCGGAACCTGCCCGCTTTCCGTTATTCTCGTCTCGTCGGAATTATGGGCGATATCCGCCGCCTTTACGGCTTTTGCGTAAGGATTGCTCCTGATTTTTCGGACGTAATCGAAATAGTCCTCCCCTTCTCTTCGGGTAAGCAGCAGTAAGGCGTCCGTAACCTCTTCCGGAAACTCTTTATTAAGCTCTTCGTAGGTCACTCCGGTGTCTTCCATGACGTCGTGAAGCAATGCTATGCACACCGTAATTTCCTCATTCATCTGCTCCGCCACGTGAAACGGATGAAATATATAAGGCACACCGCTCTTGTCGACCTGCCCTTCGTGCGCGTTGTACGCTATCTTCATTGCTTTAACCGTCAGCGGAGTATAAATCATAGGGTCAACCTCTATACTGATTTAAATAACATTTTGTCGTCGCAGTCGGAATTTTCCGTGCTTTCGGAAAATTTCGGTTTTTCAAGCTTTTAAAAGCTCTATTTCCTTCGCCATTCTGACGTCGGTAGTAACGTAATCCACTCCGAACTCGCCTATGCATCCCAAAGCGTCGCTGGCACCGTTGACGGTCCACACTCCGACTGCAAGTCCGGCGTTATGGAATTTATCGGCAATTTCCTTCGTTAAAAACTGACAATAAGCGGATAAATCGCACCTCAAACCAATCAGCTCGTCGATTTGACGGGCGCTCATGTGAGACGCGGAAGCAGTCAGCGCCTGCAAATGAATATCGGGGTCAAGCTCTCTCACTGTTTTAAGTAAGTCGTAGTGGAAGGATATTATCATCGCCTCCGCGCCGCTCTCTTTTATCGCAGACAGAACGGAAGCCACGTCGCTTCCGGAAATTTTTCCGTCCTTGAGCTCCACCACCGCGACCTTGCCGTAAGTCTTGCAAACGTCGAGATAGGTCTGAATTGTGGGAGCGTATTCGCTTTTATTGTTCTTAAGAGGCGTAGAAACAGCCTTCTCAAGAGTGACGTTCCTGACGTTTCTCACACCGGATAAGGCGTTTTTATCATGCATACAGACAATTCCGCCGTCTTTTGTGAACCAAACGTCGGTCTCAATCCCCCAAACCGTCTCTTCCCGTCCCGCAAGAAGAAAGGCTTTTTCGGTATTCTGATACGCCTCCGCGCTCAAGCCTCTGTGCGCGATAAATCTAACCGGATTACCGCTCTCCATACGCGAAACGTAGGTATGACGCGCGTTTTCAAAGAACCCCTCGGACATCGTTGTAAACCTCACCGAATTGAAAGTAAAAGACACGGAAAGCCCGACCGCAACGATAAGAAGCAGCACGGGCAAAACGATAAGTAAAACTTTCTTTTGTCTGTTCATAATTATATTTTAACAAAATATAAACGTGAAGTCAACGACGAACCTACAACGGTTCGTCGTTGACTTGAGGATGATTTTCAGTGAAAAAGTAAGAGTGAAAAGTGAAGAAGTATCCGCTTCGTCATTGCGAGACTTCAGTCGAAGCAATCCAGTGCTTAATAAAATATCCTTATTTTTGCAGGCAGGGCTACGCGGGTATGGATTGCCACATCACTTAGTTCCGCGCAATGACGGTGAAAAGTTTCACTTCTCACAATAGCGGATAAACAAGTACCAATAAAAGACAAAAGCCGCGAGTTTCAGCAACGAAGTTGCGAACTCGCGGCGTCAGTTGGCTTTTTGGTACTTTTTCGCCACCGAAAAAGTACACCTACTTCACACTGTCCAAATACGCCGCGCCGGTATACATAATCTCGTTTATATACTTATTTACCACGCGGTAAAACAGCATTTTCCCTTCGCGGCGGTAGCCTACGAACCCTGCGTCCCTAAGTATTTTCAACTGATGCGATACGGTGGTCTGGTTAAGCCCGAGAATGCGCGCCATATCGGTAACGCACATTTCCCTTATAGACAGAGCGGAAATCATTCTGACGCGCGTTAAATCGGAAAACACGCTGAAAAAATTGACCAAATCGTAGAATATTGCCGTCGACGGCAGATTTGCCTTGATATAAACCTCTTCGCGTTGTTCTATCGCTAAGTTTTCCATATAATCTCCCCTACCGTTTTAGCCGATAAACATGCGCGTCTCCGCCACGTTATTCTCGTAACTTAATTATAAAATAGTCGGTAAAAAGTCACAATTGCGAAAACGCTCGCATATTGTAGAGAAATGCGATTAAAAGTCAAAGGAGGTCGTATATGAATAACAATTTACTCTCCATTCTTTTGGTACTTACTTTGCTCGGCGGAAACAACAACGGAACCGGTTGCAACAACACCACGCTGGCGCTCGTACTGGTTCTTCTGTTGTCGGATTGTCCGTGCGGCGGGGTTACGGACGGAACCTCTAACACGCTGGGACTTTAATTGAAATTAAACCGTTTTCTGACGTAGCGGTAACAGAGAATAAGAACGAAGTCGTAGACCAAAAACGCCAGACAGAACACCACGGTCATAACGGTGTAAACTGCCGCATACGGCAACGTTCCGAGGGCTCCGAGTTTTGTGAAGTCCACTACTATTAAGGTTGCCAGACGGTAGAAAACGAAAAAAAGAAAAGCGGCGTATATTAGCTTTACAGGGACGGTTACGTAAAGCTTAAGTCCCTTGTTTTCCGCAAACACCGTCGCAATCGTATAAAGTCCTCCGACCAGCGCAAAGGGGAGGATGCCGACGTTTACCAAAAAAATCCCGATAACTATCGTCGCTATCGAAGATAACGCCGCCTCGCGGTAATACTTTTTAAGCAGAGGAAGCATCGTTCCGAAAGCCGCAAGCGCGTTGAGGGAAACCTTCATATTCGGAATGTAATACGCAAGAATTACGAAGACGAGCGACACCGCCGCACCGACTGCGCCGAGCGCCAGACTGTCGCTGACCTTTTTCCTCATCTCAGCAGCAGCGGATGAGGTCTCCGCCCATACACTCGCAGCAGCAGTCCGCGCAGATAAGAGAGCTGCAGCAGTCGCACGCGGAAGGACCGCTACGGTAACCGTTCTGATAAGGATTGTTGTTACCGGTATAAGACCTGCCGTCCTGCTGACCGTTCTGCCGGTTCTGATAGAACCCGCCGTTTTGTCCGCCGTACGGCTGACCGTTCATTTTGGCGAGAACGTGCTGATAGGTCTCGTTGTAATCGGAGTTGTTCGGGTCGAGAGCTATGGCCTGCCGAAGCTCCGCCAAAGAATCGTTTAACCAATCCCTTTTGAAGTAAATCCCCGCCTGAATAAAGTGCCAGCGGGCGTTTCTGTCGGTAACCCTGTTTACGGTCTCCTGAGCCTCGTCGATTTTCCCGTCCTTTAAGAGCTGCTCCGCCTCGGCGATAAGAGCGTCGGAATTGTCCGTTATCACGTATTTTGCGGAAATTATCGAGGTCGCCTCGTCGTAGGCTTCCCGAAGTTCGGTGAGCTTGCGGCAGGCGCTGTCTCCACGTTCACCCTCGTAAAACCGTTCCTCCTCATACGGAGCTTTTGCAGCGTTATATGCATCGTCAAGCTCGCTTTGGGTAACCGTTTCGCTAACTCCAAGCACCTTAAACGGATTTTTCGCCATTTTTGCACCTCCCCTCGAGAACCTGTTCCGCTCTCGCGTCAAGTCCCAAGTATACGATATTCGACAACGCGCCTTCGGAAACCGTTATTTCCATCGCGTTATAAATTTCTTTTATATTATAGGACGCGGCGTTGAGAAGCCCCCGCGCTTTATCCTTAATTTCCGCCACCTTTTCATCGGTCATATCCTTCTTTGAAAGCCCCGCCGCAAAGGGGTTGAAGCGTCCCTTTTTCACGTCCTCCGAAAGGTCGTCTACTGCGTCAAGAAAGTATATCCATCTGCCGAGATTATAACACAGCCGCTGAAAATCCTCGCCGCCGCCGACGGTCTTTCCCGCCTCGGACATTATGGTTGCAAAGGGGTGCGCCAAACGGTCTAAGCTCTTCTCTCCCGACTTTTCCAGCCTTACGAGCTCGGCGTACTGCTCACGGCAAACCTTATCGAACTCCGGTATTCTTTTGGCGGCTTTCCTTCTGTAGGGCGCGATGAACGATTTTGCAATTCTCTTGACCGCACGCCTTTCGTCGTTTACGTCGTCCGCCGCCTTGTGATAACCGAGGACGGCGTTAATGTCCGCCACCGTGGAAAACACGTCGTAGCACACGGCAATCTCGCGTTTTGCAATCGGATGGACGGCGCACCGCGAGCTCCTGAAGGTAGGCTCGGCTTTCTTAACGTTTACGGCAAACAGCGCAAGAAGCGTTATATCGTAATTGAGCGTCATGCGCATCGCCTGTCCTGAGCGCTTGCCGATTGCCCGACACATTCCGCAATAATACGCGCGGTACACGCCGTAATCCTTTATGAGCATATTCGGTTTGTCGGGAATGACGTAACCGAACATTACCTCTGCACCAAACCGACCTTTTTATAGACCTTGTTGAGCGTTCTGTAGGCTATCTTAGCAGCCTTCTCCACTCCGTCTCTCGCAACGCTCATGAGATAATCGGGAGACTTAATGAGCCTCTCGTACTCCTCTCTCACGGGGCGCATGCGCTCGACGACCGATTCCCCTACCGCAGCCTTGAACGCGGCGTAGCCTTTAGTCGCATATTCCGCAGCAATATCCTCGACGGATTTATTCGTCATACAGGACATTATCGTAAGAAGGTTGCTGACGCCGGGTTTCCCTTCGGGGTCGTATCTCACTTCCGTGTCGCTGTCCGTTACCGCACGCTTGAACTTGCGCATAACGTCCTCGGGCTTATCCAAAATCAGCACAGAGCCGTTTGGGTCGTCGTCCGACTTGGACATTTTTGCCTTGGGATTCTGAAGCGAATATATCTTCGCGCCGCCCTTCGGGCTGTACGGCTCGGGTATTTTAAAGGTATTGGGATAGATATTGTTGAAGCGCGTGGCGATGTCTCTTGCGAGCTCGACGTGCTGCTTCTGGTCTATTCCGGTAGGCACCAGCTCCGTCTGGAAAAGAAGAATATCCGCAGCCATAAGGACGGGATAATCCATAAGTCCCATGTTGACGTTGTCGGCGTGCTGGCGGGACTTGTCCTTGAACTGCGTCATACGGCTCGCCTCTCCTACCATGGTAAAGCAGTTGAGTATCCAGGTGAGCTCGGCGTGAGCGGGAAGATGCGACTGGAAATAGATAATGCACTTCTCGGGGTCGAGACCGCACGCAAGGTACTGGGCGAAGAAGCTCAGAGCCCTTGCTCTGTACTCCGACGGAACCTGTCTTACGGTCAGCGCGTGAAGGTCGGCAATTTCAAAAATGGAGCGGTAGCTGTCGGTAAACTCCAGCCACTGTCTGATGGCTCCGATAAAGTTGCCTATCGTCAGACTTCCGGAAGGCTGAATTCCGCTGTAAAGAACGGGTTTTTCGGTAATTATATTTTCTGCCATTATCCTCTCCTGAAGAAGCGCAACAAGCCCTCTTTGATTTCCTCTTTCTTTGCGGTGGCGGTGTGTAAAACCGGCTTTTCGTCGAGACCGGTAAGCGGCTCGGGAGCCTCCCACCCCGTTTCCTCAATGAGCTTTTCGGTAGCTTTTTTAGCGTCCTTCTCGAGCTCTCCCGTCACGGCTTCGAGAACCGCGGTCGGGAATTTGAACGGACTTGCCGTCGACACCACGACCGTAGGCAGCTCGTCGCCAGTCTCGCTGACGTACTTGTTGTAGCAGTTCATGGCAACGGCTGTGTGGGGGTCGAGGAGATAACCGTACTTATCGAAGTACGCGTTTATCGTTTCGAGGGTCTCCGTCTCGTCGGTAAAGTAAGCGCGGAATTCCGGCGTTTTCTCCCTGATGTCGTCCACGTTGACCGTATATTTGCCGGTTTTCGCAAGTTCCGTCATGAGCTTTACGACGAATTCAGGGTCTCGGCCGCCTATCTCGAAAAGCAGTCTTTCGAGGTTGGACGAAATAAGTATATCCATCGAAGGTGAAAAAGTCCTTAAAAATTCCCTCTTCGTATCGTAAATTCCCGTTTCCCAGAAATCCGTTAAGATATTGTTGCTGTTGCTTCCGATGATAAGATGCCCTATCGGCAGTCCCATGCGCTTTGCGTAATAACCGGCAAGGATATTCCCGAAATTCCCCGACGGGACGACGAAGTTCACGAGGTCGCCGTTTGCTATCTCGCCCGAGTTCACCATATCGCAATACGCGGATATGTAATAGGTGACCTGCGGAACCAGTCTTCCGAAGTTAATGGAGTTTGCGGACGACAGTCTGTATCCGAGCTTTTTAAGCTCGCCGACAGCTTCGGGGTCTCTGAAAAAGGCTTTAACAGCGGTCTGCGCGTCGTCGAAGTTGCCGTCTATTCCCAATACGTGAACGTTCTGCCCTTCCGCCGTAACCATCTGCAGCTTCTGCATATCGCTTACGCCGAACGACGGATAAACGACCGCCACCTCGGTGCCCTCCACGTCCTTGAAGCCCTCGAGCGCGGCTTTGCCGGTATCTCCCGAGGTTGCGACGAGAATGAGGATTTTTTCTTTGGCGCCCTCAATGGTTTTGCTTCCGGTAAGAAGATAAGGAAGGGTCGTCAGAGCCACGTCCTTAAACGCCGCGGTGGGACCGTGCCACAGCTCCAAAACGTACACGCCGTCGTCGATTTTGACAAGCGGCGCCGGGTCGTCGTTTTCAAAGCGCTTGGCGGCGCTGGTCGCATAATTCAGAACGTCGGTTTTATCGAAGTCCGTAAGGTACTGCGACAGCACGAAGGTCGCCCGTGCGGCGTAATCAAGAGAGGAAAGTCTCTCGATATCTTCCGCCGTCAATTTAGGAAAGGACGACGGAACATACAGTCCGCCGTCGCTTGCAATTCCGTCCAAAATCGCGTTGTGGGCGTCAACGCCCGCACCGCCTCTTGTACTCAAAAATTTCATAAGTCAAGCTCCGTAGTAAGTTTACTTTATGTACTCCAAAAAGAACTTCGGCATTTCGGCGAGGTCTCTCGACACCGTCAGAGTGAAGTTGACGTCGGACTTTTTGGCGATTTTATCAAGCTCTTCCATAAACGCGCCCATTTCGTCAATCGGAACGTTTATCATTCTGGTTGCACCGTCTATGAACATGTTTTTGATATCGTAGTTGCCCGAAATAAGTCCCTTAATGAACCCGAGCAGAGCGTCGGCGCTGTTGATTTCATTGTCAACGGTGTTTACGAAACGGATAACGTATTTGATATCGCGAACGTATCTCGAAGTATCGGACAAGAAAACGACGTCGCCTTCGGATTTTTCTCCGCACTCGTTAGCGCTGTCGATAATCATTTTGGTCTTGCCGGTACCTTTAGAGCCGTAAATAATTTTAATCATTGTGAACCTCCTTGGAAAGTAAAAGCTTCTTGTAATTACATTATACGCGATAACGGGATAAGTTTCAAGAGAAAATTTGCAATCGAAAGCAATTAAACGAAGTTTGCGCCAAAGTGTAAGCGAAATTTTGTCGCTCCGCAACAAAGCTAAATTTGCGCCACTCGGCGCAAGCTAAATTTTTCGCTGCGCGAAAAGCGGAATTTAACTCGAGAACGGAAACGTTCTCATGTTAAGCTGTGGATGCTATTTTAAGTAAAGAAGTAATTCGCTTCGTCATTGCGAGACTTTAATTTAAGAAATCCAGTGTTCTGTTTTATCCTTAGGTTGGCAGAAAAAGCTATGTTTCTCTTCCAAATTCAGCTCAACGCAATCTCCTCTTCCTTTCCACAAGCACCGCAACAACAACGACGAGGGCGGTAAAGGCGAGAGCACCGAGAACTATTCCGACCACTGCGCCTGAGGATAATCCGCTATTTGCGGGAGTCTCCACATTACCGGAATTGTCCGGCGCGGGGGTATCGCTACTCCCCGAATTATCGGAGGCTTCGTCTGTGATGAGCTTGGGAACACTACGTGTCTCGGTATGCGTTGAGTCGTTTGCACAAACTCTCAATTCTTCACCCTCTTCGTCTTCCGTTGCCTCTTTTACAGTCGTCCATTCGCCAAAGTCGTGTCCGGTTGCGTGTATAACCGTCATCTCTGCCGTGCCGTCACAATTCAGGCAGTGCTTGGATTTGCTTCCTTCGTTCGTGCAGGTTGCAGGAATATCCACTGTAAATTCCGGCATGTAGATGTGCCCTGCTGCAGGTATACTTCTCATTTCCGTATGGTCGGTGTTGTGGGAACACATACGCTGTTCCGTTCCATTATCCTCACAAGTCGGAGCTTTTACAGTCGTCCATTCACTGAAGTCGTGAGCGGTGGGGTCTATGGCAATGGAGGCTGTTTCCTTATGCTCGGAGTTGTGGGTACACGTGCGTATTTTCTCTCCGGCTGTTGCACATGTCGCGGGAGTGTTTACACTCCAATCGCCGTAATTATGAGCAGTGGGGTCTACAGGAATAGTTTCCTGCTCAACAAAAACCGTATAACAGGCAGAACAATGGCTGCCTTCCGTGAGACCGGTTTGAGTACAGGTCGGCTCTTGTCTTCCGTCGTTCACAACGGTGTGTTGGGCAATGGTAACCTTACCCTCATTCTTATCGCTTATGTAAATGCAATCGTTTTCGGGGTAGTCTGGAATAAAGAAATCCGCTGGATTGCAACCTTGCGTAAAGCCCGTGATAACCTCGCCCGCATTGTTAACGCCTATTTTCGCGCCTTCGGTAAGATTTCCGCTGACATTGATTGGTTTGCGGCTGATAGTAATGCTACTATTCAAATAAACGTTATTTTCATTAATGATTTTTTTATTGCCTGTGATAATCGGCGCACCGGATATTTCAAATTCCCCGCCACTTGCCACAAATACGCCTCCGCCGTCGTCCGCTTTATTACCGCATATTGTACCGTTTTTCATTGTGAACTTTGCTCCGGTTCCGCTAACGCACACTCCGCCGCCGAGTCCTGACCTTGACACTGTATTTTCGCAAATTGTGCCGCCGGTCATTTCAAACGTGCCGTAGTAAACATCCACTCCGCCGCCTGTTCCTGACGCTGTCGCTACATTTCCGCATATTTTACCGCCTTTCATTTCAAACGTCGCGCCGTAGGGTGAATCTCCAAAAATGCACACACCACTTCCGTTCTGCGCCCTATTACCGCATATCGTGCCGCTTTCCATTGTAAACTTTGCACCGTCACCATTAACGTACACACCGGCACCGGAACTGAATGAAAATGACCCACCGGTAAGTGCGCCACCCAAAAGCGTATTATCTCCTGAGCCTATTGTCCAAAGTCCGCTGTCACCGGCAATACTGTATTTGTGTTGGGTATAGGGTCTGCTGTCCCGAAGAGTAAAATTGCCTCCGTTTATTACCATTATAACTCTATAGCCCGTTGTTTTCAGAACGTAACCGTTAAGGTCGAGAGTTATATCATTTCTAACGGTAAAAGTGCTCGCGGTAACGTCGTCATACATTTTAACAACCGCGGGAGTTGATGCTTGGCTTGCGGCGGACCATGCTTCGGCAAAATCGACGTATTCCGTAACTGTTTGACCAATCTTTACAGTTGCAACATATATCCCAGCGATGTCGCCGTCTTCCGCAAGTGCCACGCTTTCCGGTCTGATACCTATAAGGAAAGCACACGTAAAAAGCGATATAGCGATTAAAGCTATGGTTGATATTAACAGACTGTTTTTCTTTTTCGTTTGCATATAGTTCTCCGCATATTTGCTTTTTTCTAACGAAAAGAGTAGCCCATGAGCTGCATTTTTTTGTATTTATCAAGCAATTCTCTATAGAAACTTAATTTTTATTGGTTTTATCTTATACCGATGTAATATGGCGCGTCAATGGATTTTTGAGCTCTGTTCAAGTAGATATTTTATTTAAATTCCGGATTGCTTCGACGTAAACTCCATTCATAGTTTCTGTATAGCGCTTATTGCTATCCGTACGCATATATGCTTTTGTAGATTTATAAGCAACGTAGTCCCTCGTAAGATTTGCCAAAGGCAAATTTGTGCAATGACGGTAGGCATGACTTCGCGGGACTGGATTGCTTCAACCGAAGTCTCGCAATGACGGAGACAACGGCTGTTTATCCACAATTCTTATCTCTTATCTGAATAAGAATTCCGCAACCGCTCGCCGTAGGCGAGTGATTTCACCAAGCCGCAAGGCTTGATTTACCCAAACCTTCAGGTTTGATTTACCCACGACGCCAGCCGTGATTTACTGCGCCTAAGGCGCTCACATTCTGCTCTTCAGAAAATCGGGTTCAATAGTCAGCACGGCTTCGGCTAGCTCGTCGTCGGACATTGAGGTCGTTCTTCCGGTGGAGTACGCAGCGTCGATAGCCTTTTTGACTTCGGCGACCAACTCGGAGCGCTTGTCGACCCATTTGTTTTCGGGCAGCTCGAAGTAGTTGTTAATCCAGTAAGTAATACCCGCAAGTCCGCTGTGCTCGTCGATTATAACTCTCGGCGGCACTCCGAGGATTTTCTGAGTATCGAAAATATTGTAAATTTCCTGGTCCTTCAGCATGCCGTCGGCGTGGATACCCGCTCTAGTGGTGTTGAAGTTTTTGCCGACGAACGGCGTTCTGTTCGGGATATGATAACCGATTTCCTTTTCGTAATAGTCGGCAAGCTCGGTAATAACCTTCAAATCCATGCCGTCCTGAGTTCCGCGAATGGAAGCGTACTCGATAGCCATAGCCTCCAAAGGACAGTTGCCCGTTCTCTCGCCTATTCCGAACAAGCTGCAGTTGACG